>JACCXA010000110.1 GCA_013697365.1 Chthoniobacterales bacterium | reverse complement strand
CACCGACGACGAGAGCAGCGGCGATCATCAAAATCTGTGGCGCGCCCGGTTTCACAGCCAGAGTCTTTACACCCCGGTCGGTAGAACGCGAAACTGTTACCGATGCGGCGCGCAAACCCTGTTCAGGGAAATGGCGTGAGGCTCACCATCGGTACGTTTCGCAGTCACGCGCATCGGCGTGGCAGAACCTGCTCCTTTAGTTCTTCGGAAAACCGGCTTCAGCCTTCACTTCCAGGATCTGAGCGGTATGCCGCTTGTTGTGGGCTCCGTTAAAGAGCAGCCATTGGTAAGCATCCATTGTCTTCAGGAACGGATGCTCCTCGAAGTGGCTCCGAAGATCTTCCTTCGTCTCCTTCACAAACGCGATCTCCGCCTCGCGCGTCGCATCGAAGTCTTTCACGAGGGAGGCTCGCGTCGTCCACTTCCCGGTTGGCCGAAGTTGTTCGGGGGCCTGTGCTTTCCGCGAGCGATCCGGAATCATCTTCATGATCATCTCTTCCTTTCCTTTCACTCCCTCTTTCTTCTCGGGATCTGCAGGTGATTTCATGATCTTCTCGCTCACGAGCTTCCAGATCATATCTTCCGTGAACGCGATATGCTCGGCTGTCTCAGCGATTGACCAGCGATCGGGCGCAGCCTTCCATTTCCATTGCTCTTCCGAAAGGCCATCGATCGCGGCCACGAAATCCTTCTGGCTCTCCGTGAGATAATCGACCGCACGAGCGCGCTCTTCTTTCGTGAGGGTACTGGGTCCGGCAGATGGTTTCATCTCCGGCGCGGCCGCCGCGCCCTGGCCATGAACCGGACTGATTGCGAGGACAGCTGCGAGCAAGGTAATGAAGAAAGTTCTCATGTGCGGAAGCTAACCTTCGCTCTTCCGCTCGTCCAAGAGCACCTCGTGATGCTTCACTGTCGGCTCGAGTTCCAGAAGGTAATCCGGGTCCTTCGGGAGATGACGGGTTTTTTCGATATCATTGCCGGCAAAAGCACGAATCGCTTCGACCGACTTCCAATAGGAGATGACGGTAAACTCAGTGACCTCAGCCACTGTCCGCCTGAAACCTGAACTCCTAGATTGCCGTGAACAGCTTGAGTTTTCCGGATGCCTGCTTCCATCAGGTAAGAGTAATATTCATCCGCCCTGGCAGCCGAGGTCCGTCCGTGCCAGACCCGGGCGATGCCTGCTCGGGGCATCCGGACCGCGCCTTTTAACTCGGTGGCAAGACCTTCCTGGCTCTGTGCCATCGCGACTTGCGGGAGGGGGGACAGGCACAGGACGGAGCCAACGACTACGTGAAGTGGGAGTGAGAGCTTCATGAGGCCGATCGTGCCGAAGAATCGCGCGGCTGCAAAGACATTGGCAGGCTTGAGACCAGCGACGCACGGTTCTTCATTCTTTCGTCTTGTCCCAGCCAATTTCTGGCTTGGAGTTCTCAGCGGGACGAGCGCAATCTCCCCGGCATGAAAATCGCCGCCCTTGTCGCTCGCGTTCTCCTTGGGATTCTTTTCGTTGTCTTCGGTTCCAATGCCTTCCTCCATTTCATTCCGATGCCGCCCATGTCGGGTCCGTCGGGTGAATTCATCGGCTCCATGAATGCCACTGGATATTTGAAAGCGATCGCAGCCCTCCAGGTCATCGGAGGTGCGCTCCTTTTGATCGGAAAATACGTGCCGCTCGGTCTCACCCTGCTCGGTCCGATCATCGTGAACATCGTCTTGTTCCATCTCTTCATGGATCGCTCGGGCACGGGAATGGCCCTTTGTGTTTCCGCCTTCTCGCTCTTTCTCTTTTGGTGCTACCGCGATGCTTTCGCGGGCTTGCTCCGAGCGTAGGCGAAACGCGCCGGCTCCCGTTTTTCGGCGACTGCACCTTTTTGCGGGCTTTGCTTTCCCGAATCCTCCGCGAGGATTCAAAGCATGCTCCTGCCTCGCCTCCGGTTTCTCTGCTTAGTCGCTCTTTCCGCGCCGCTCTTCGCCCAGACGCCCCCACCGCCAGCTGCGCAGCCGGGTGAAATCGTCCTGCATGTCGGTACTCTCCTCGACAAACCGGGACGAGAGCCACGACGAAACGCCACTGTCGTCATCCAAAACAATCGAATCGCTTCGATTCAGGACGGCTTCGCCAAACCTCCACCGGGCGCGACGGTCATCGATCTACGCGACCGCTTTGTCTTGCCCGGTTTAATCGATTGTCACGTCCATCTGGATTCCGATCGCGCCGGCCTTGAGGGCCAACTGGCAGACGTAAGCGACAGCATCGCCAGCGGCGCATACGAAGCGGCTTGGAACGCAAAGAAAACGCTCGAAGCGGGCTTCACCACCGTACGCAATCTCGGCAGCTCCGACGGCGTCACGCTCGCTTTGCGTGATGCCATCACGAAGGGCTGGGCGACCGGCCCACGCATCGTCGACGCCGGCACCGCGATTTCGACAACCTCCGGCCATGGCGATCCGACGCTTGGTTTTCGCGATGAGCTTCACGCCGTGCTTGATCGGCACGGTAACGTCTGCGACGGAGCGGATGATTGCCGCCGAGCTGTGCGCAAACAGATCAGCCGCGGCGTGGACGTGATTAAAATCGCCACCACTGGCGGCGTAAACAGCCGGATCGGCCTCGGGCTCGGCGCGCAGATGTTCGATGACGAGGCCAAGGCCATCATCGAGACTGCTCATCTCTACGGGAAGAAGGTCGCCGTGCACGCGCACGGCGCTGATGGCATTACGACGGCTCTCCGCGCCGGCGCGGATTCGATTGAGCACGGCACGTTACTCGATGACGAAGCGCTGAAGCTTTTTCGCTCGTCGGACGCTTATTACGTTCCGACACTTTCCACCATTAACGGCTACCTGGAGCGAATCGCAGCGAATCCGAACGCCTACGCTCCCGAAGTCCGGAAGAAGATCGATTGGCGGATCGGGATCACCGGCGACGCGCTGCGGAAGGCAGTTCCGGCCGGTGTGAAGATAGCCTTCGGCACTGATGCCGGCGTCTCTAAACATGGCCGCAATGCCGACGAATTTGAGTTGATGGTAAAGCACGGCATGACGGCAGCCTCCGCGCTTCAAGCGGCCACCGTCAATGCGGCCGATCTGCTGGGCCTCGCGGATCAGATTGGCTCGATCGAGCCGGGCCGAAGTGCGGACCTTATCGCGGTGCAAGGCGACCCGTTGAGCGACGTCGCGGTACTAAAAAAAGTCGGCTTCGTGATGAAAGAAGGAAAAGTTTACAAGCACGATCGGTAGGGCCACTGCGCCCGCAGCCCCGCCTCAAGCCGGCTCTTTCAAACTTTCTGTTTTCGCTTCGTAGCTTTCGATCAAGGCGGCGATCTTCGTCTGGAAACCGTCCTGCGCGGAATACAACGCGCCGATCGGCTCCGAGAATTCCTTCTGCTTGAGTTCGTCTTCGATCGTGAGGGTCAGCTCCGCCAGCGTCTCGATGTTCGCGCGGGAGTGGAACTCCATCTCTTTCAGCTTCGAGAGAACGGCCACCGCTTTCTCGTGATCACCCGGGATGTGTTCCACCTTCGGCGTCTCAACAGGCTGCGGCAGGTTTTGAGCCGCGGTCTCCTGGTCGGTTGCGGTCTTTTTGCCTCGACCTTTCTTCGGCCTGGCGTCGGCGCCAGCGGCCGGCGTTTCGTGCTCTTTCTCTTTCTGGACCTTCTTATCGTGGGCGACGTTTCGTGGATCGGGCATCTTCATTGATACACCGATAATGCGCCGGTCGCCTCGATATTGCCCGCTCGGTTTGAGAAGGGTTCGATAGCGCCGCCAGATATTCTCGGCCGCGTCGCATTCTCCGCAGCCCAAGCAACTGCATTAGCTCTCAATTCCAGACCAGTCCGAATACCTAACGAGCACGGCCACTCCTTCCGCGACAATCGTTTTTATCGTTATGAAACCCACTAAACGATTATTAGCCCTCGGTGCGGTGTGCAGCGCAATCGCGCTCTCATCTGTCACCGCTCCGGCTCAAACTGCGACCCCAGCGACAACCATCACAAGAACAGCAGATGATCGCGACGAAGACCATGACTACGGTTGGATCGGTCTCCTTGGC
>JACCXA010000078.1 GCA_013697365.1 Chthoniobacterales bacterium | reverse complement strand
CTTAGGCTGAGGCCGCGAATGATCTCCTGCTCGGCGATCTCGGCGCGTAAATTCTGGATCTCTAATTGATTCATTCTTCGGCACTGGGAAGATAGCCCGGTCCGGCCACTTTGCTATCTCCGAAGTGGCGCAAATTTTTCAACTTGCCCAGACGAGACCCTGCAAGTTGAAAACTTGCGCCACGCTGGAGCTACGCGGGGACGAGAAACTTCCGGCTCGGTTCTGCCGCGGGATCGATTGCCCCGATCACAGAAAATACCTCGAACGGCTCGGAATGCCCCGCCACGATCGCCTCGCCCAGGGACTGCAACTCAAAATCTTCCACGAGGAGCGCGCTGACGTTCTTGCTCACGATCACGTTGGCGTTGAACTGCTTTGTCAGCTCCTGCAGCTTCCAACTGATGTTCACCGCATCACCAATCACGGTGAAATCCTTGCGACGGGCCGAGCCGATGTTGCCGACAATCACATCGCCCTGGTTCACCGCGATGCCAATCCGCAGCTCCTGCAGGCCACGGGCGCACCAGCTCTTATTCAAGCGCGCCAGCTCTTCGCGCATGGCCAGCGCGGCGCGAACCGCATTCGCGGTATCGTTCCGGACGCCATCGGTGTGGACGTTTCCCCAGACGGCCATGAGCGCGTCGCCGATAAATTTGTCCAGCGTTCCGCCATAAAGGAAAACGCATTCGACCATCGCGGTCAGATACTCATTGAGCTGCGAGACGAGGGCGTGCGGATCGGTTTGAGCGCTGATCGCCGTATAACCGCGGATGTCGGAAAACAGAATGGCGGTCGGTTTGACGACGCCGCCCAACGACTGCTGGAACTCTCCCGGCCTATCGAGCAGCTCGCGCACGACATTGCTCGAGACATACCTTTCCAGAGTCAGCCGGACGCGTTTTCTTTCGATCCGCTCCCAGGCAAAATCGCAAACGAACCCAAACAACACGGTCAGGTTAAGCTGCGCTGCGGGGGCCAGACACGGAACGTAAAGGGAAAGTCGATCGAAGGCCTGGAGGGCGATCAGGGCGATGACGCCGTTCATCGCGAATAAGCTGCCTATCCGCAGCCAGGGAGATTGGAATGCCAGGGAGAGCGTCACGGCAAGGACGGCCGCGCAAAAGGTGATGAGAACGGCCAGGCCCCGTGGCAGTTCGCGAATGAACTCGCCCTGCAGCGCGGCATTGATGGCGTTCAGGTGCAGCTCTGGTCCCGGCATGGAGCCGAACGGAGTCGCGTGTTCATCATGTTGCCAGTTTCCGTGCGGGCCGATCACCACCATCTTGCCGCGGAAGAATTCGCCCTCGCCGTAGATCCGCTTCCAGTATTCCGGGACGAAGATTTCGAAGAGCGAACGCGGTGCGAAACCTTCGCGAGGCGGCGCCGTGTAACGAAAAATCTGCGCGTCCGACCCCGTCGGCACCTGCTCCGCATGGCCCGTCTTGATCAGGCCGCGCGCACCGAAGGAAAGCATCGCTTCCTCACCTTGCGCGAGCGGACGATCCTGAAGTTGTGCGAGAAACAGGCGAAACTGGGCGCGCCGGACGACATCGTCTTCATCCGGCCAGAAGTTTGTGTAGCCGACTCGATCATCCATCTTCTCCGTCTGCGGAATAAGATTTTCGGTTGGGCGGCTGGGGCTTGCGCCGAGGCGCCGAAGTTCCTGCCATGGGGTCGAAACAAAGTTACTGCCGATGACCACTTGTTCCGGGTAACGCTCGAGCGCCAGGCGAAACGGCTCATCGGAATCGGTCGGCGTGGGGAAGAGCAAATCCAGCATGACCACTTTTGCGCCGGCCTTGATCAGACGCTCCACCACCTGCCCGTAGACTTCGCGCGGCCACGGCCAATGCTTACTCATCAGGCGCAGCGCCCGCGCCTCAGGCAGGTCCGATCCGCCCAGGCCGTAGAGCTGATTCACGTCCGTCTCCTCGTCGAGGCTGATCGACTCGGAATCGATCGCGAGGAAAACGAGATCGGGATTCGGGCGCGTTTTTCGGCCGGCTCGGCTGATCGCATCGCGCAGGGCGTTGTTCCCTCGCACGTAGACAAGGGGCGCCAGGAAATCGAGTGCGCTTAGCCCGAGAAGGCAAAACGCCGCGATGCCGCTGATGGCGAGGGTGCGTTTGCGAAACACGAGCTTCCGTTAAGCGGAAAGTATGCCGCCACCTTCTTTAGCCAGGACTGAAACGGTCGGCGGCTTCCGGCACAAGGGCTGCTAAACGAACGCTCGTGGCTTCTCCGTTCGTCACGGCTGGTTCCGTAGTGTGTCTGCTCGCTTTCGCGCAAGCAGCACGCGCTCAACAGGCGATCGGCACCCCCGATCGATTCGGGACGTCCATGGCCGAGATACCGTTGCCCGTGGGAGTAACGTCCGATGGAATGCTGCTGGCGCACAATAGCGCCGCGATCGAGCAATCGCGCCTCTATCGGGAAGCCGTGCCCTCGACGAGCGTGGGGGTGGACGCTAATGGCACCGCGATTGCAGAAACCGAGGCGACCGCGGCCGACGACGACAGCTTCGGAACGCAAAAGATTCTTAAGAGCGAAGAGCGCGTCCGCGTGTTTGCCCTCACGGCTGGCAGTTCGCTGGTTTATACAGACAACGCGCTGACACGGCGCGGTGAGCGGGCCGACACCTTTGCTGTGGTCGACGTGGCGGCGAACTGGTCTCCCCGGATCGGCCAGGACCTGGAAGCGAGCTTTGGATTACGAGCTTCGATGTTCCGCTATCACAAGACCCCGGATTTCGACTTTCAGAACCTCGGCTTCGGCGCCGGGCTCGCATGGAACCCGCCGAGCTGGCGCGGCACGAGCCTCTTTGCTCGCTACGACTTCACTGAGCTCTTCGGCGGCGACGGTCATCAGATTTTAATGGATCACAATCTGACCCTGGGGGTACAAAAAAGCGTCGCGTTAGGTCGCTCCCACGGGTTCACCATCGGTCTCGCGGGCGTAGCGGGCCTCTCCGATCCCGGGGCAGCGCAGCGCAGCCAGATCGGCGCCTTCCTCGGCTACCACTTGCAACTGACGCGTGCGCTCGGAGCGGACTTCCTCTACCGGCCCGCAGTCCACTTCTACACTGATTCCGGGCGAATCGACGCGAACCAAATTCTTTCCTGGAATCTGCGCTATCGCTTTACGGACTGGGCCGAACTCAACGCATCGTTCGGTTACGGCTTTAACCGCTCCGACAGTTCGGTCTTCGACTACAACGTTCTGACCACCGGCGTGGGTCTCGGCGTGAACGTCCGCTTTTAGAGACGCGAACTCCTCGACTGGGATTCTAGAAATTATAAAGCGAGGGAACGTTCCGTGCTTTTGCCCAACAGGACTCGCGCGCAAATCATGAAACGGAACCTCACGCTGGCAGCCCTCAGTATCATCGTCGCCGTGTCAGCCAAAGCCGGGCCGCTGACCGAGGCCCGGATCAACAAGATCATCAACGAAGTCACGATCGTAGATTCCGCGGCGACCGTTCGTCCGGCGAAGTTGAATGAGGTCCTGAAGAATCAGGTCGGCGTGAAAACCGGGGTGAAGTCGCGCTCTGAGCTACTGTTCCAGGACGAGACGCTCACGCGTATCGGACCGGAGACATACTTCAGTTTTACTCCTGGCACCCGCGAGCTTGATCTTCGCCAGGGCACGCTGCTGTTGCAAGTGCCGAAAGGCTTGGGCGGAGCCAAAATTCGCACCGCCGCGGTTACTGCAGCCA
>JACCXA010000072.1 GCA_013697365.1 Chthoniobacterales bacterium | reverse complement strand
AGCTGGCGATGAAGATGTTGAAGGCAAAGCTCTACGAGATCGAGCAGGACAGGAAACGCGCAGAGATTGATCGGCAGTATGGCGAGAAAGGGGACGTCGCGTGGGGAAGCCAGATCCGGTCGTATGTCTTCCAGCCGTACCAGATGGTGAAAGACCACCGCACCGGCGCCGAGACGAGCAACGTGCAAACGGTGATGGACGGCGACATCGATCTCTTCATCCAGGCGAAATTGCGCGGCCAGAAGGCTGCGAAAGCCGAGGCGAGCGAAGCACTGTAGCGGCGGTTCTAAGCAGCCGTCCATTCACGGCCTTCAGTCCGTATCCAAGCCACGGCGGTCATGGATCGCCGCTACGAGCCGAACGCCCTAGGGCGCTGGCGAGAGATCGTAGACCTCCACCAAGCCTATCCCTGTGGTGTTGTCGAAGCCGCGCAGCACTGTCGTATAAGTTCCCGGGTTTAAGTTCGCAAACAACGCCGCCTCGCGCCTCTGGCTCGGTGCGAGGCCCGCGGAGGCGACTCTGCCGGCATTGGCGTCGGCTTCCCAGTCGTCATTTGCCAGGATCAAATTTCCAGCCGCATCCCGCACCTCCATCGCCGGGTCCGCCAGCGCGTTCGCTACATTCGCCGCGCTCAATGATGGCCCCAAGCCTCGGATGATGACTTCTTTTGACTGGCTGCCGCCAATAATGAAGCCCGCGATCAAGGCGCCGTCGCCGGTCAGGACCTGCCCCCGCGTCGCGATGTTTCCCGCCCGGCCGCCGGTGGTGTGCAAATCATAAAGCTCGACCAGCCCCGTGCCGGTGAGATCGCCATCTCCGTTATCATAAGCCCTCACGATAGCCGTGTAATTTCCGGGGTTAAGCGTGCGGAGCAGGGCCGACTCGCGGCTGTTCGAAGGATCAAGCCGGTAGCTCGCGATCGACTCTGCATCCGAGTCACTGATCCAATCATCGCTCTCCCCGATGAGGCCGCCGTTTGCGTTTCGCAACTGAAGGACAGGATCAGTGAGGGGATCATTGATGCCGCGCGCCGCGAGGGAATGACCGATCGCGCGCAAAACGACGGTGGCCGGTTGCGATCCCTGGATGATGAGGCCGCCGATCAAAACCCGATCGCCTTCGCCGACGAAAGCACGGGTCGAGAGGTTAACCAGATTCGGAGAAGGGAAAGACGCCAGAAAGGGCGGCCCGTTATCATAGATGGCTTGCGCGCCTGAAATGTCATCTTGTCCAAGCGAGTCGAGGCCTCCAATGATGGAATTCATGATCGCACTAACGCGCTGCCCGTTGTCGTCCGGATGGTTGAGCCCCAGGACGTGGCCGAATTCGTGGAGCGCGACGCGATGGAAATCCGGTCTCCCCGGTTGCACTGCTCCACGGTAGGAATCCCAGTCCTCCCGCGTGTTGAAGATCACGTCGCTCTCGGTGGCGACAGAACCGCGGTTCGAAGTGAGCGTGATCGCGAGTGTTCTCGATCCGAAAGCGCTTCCGAAAACCGTGCTGGCAAAAAAGACAGAATTGTCCGCGTCTGAGTCCCCTGGCGGGAGCGGCGATTCGAGGAGGGCCGCGAACTTCATGTGCACCAGATACTGATTCCAGATATTCAACGCGTCCTCAGCCGATTGGTTGAAAGAACTGAAGCCGTCCTGGAGCGCAACTGGCCCACCCAAGGAGAGATGCATTACGACCGTGCGGTTACTGGTCCACCGCACGCCGTCGATCGAGTACCCAAAGGAGGCGGTCCCGCCAAGAAAGGAGGAAAGCAAAAGCAGAATCCAAAGCGGTCGGGTCATTCTAACGTTTTCCACGTGAAAGTTTAATTGTACGCCTTTCGGAGCACAAGTTGTAGTTCGAAATGCGTGTCGTCGCGCGTGGAGACGAAAAGCGTGTACTAATGCCAGCACTGGAGGTGTTCGCAGGGCCCGATGACCGCTGAATATGAATCCGAGCTCAAACTCGACGAAGACTTCGATCCGCTGCGCAACGGCCTGCGCTTCGAGAAGATCCTCGCCTCGATCGCGCCCCAGTTCGCAATGAGGCGGCCCCCGC
>JACCXA010000047.1 GCA_013697365.1 Chthoniobacterales bacterium | reverse complement strand
GACCGATCCGGACACTGGCAAGCCGCTGGTGGACGTTATTCTCGACAAGGCCGGCCAGAAAGGGACCGGACTGTGGACGCTACAGTCGGCTCTGAGCCAGTCTGTCGTTATCTCGACAATCAACGCGGCGGTTGAAGCCCGTGTGATTTCTTCGCGGAAACAGGAACGCGTCGACTCGGCCAAAATTCTGCCGCAACCGAAACCGCGAGAATTCTCCGGGAACCGCGATGAATTAATTCGCGCAGTTCATGATGCGCTCTACGCGTCGAAGATCGTTTCCTATGCGCAAGGGATGGAGCTGCTCGGCGCCGCCGGGATGGGCTACAAGTGGAATCTGAATTTTGGCGACATCGCCACGATCTGGCGAGGCGGCTGTATCATCCGCGCAAAGTTCCTGAATCGCATCGTCGAAGCCTATGAGCGTAATCCTGCGCTCCACAACCTGCTCCTCGATCCCTACTTCACCGAGATCATCGCGAAGACCCAGCTGAATTGGCGCGTGGCGATTTCCACCGCCATCGCTCATGGTGTAGCCGTTCCTGCCTTCGCAGCCTCGCTTTCCTACTTCGACAGTTATCGGCAGGCGCGGCTCCCTTCGAATTTGCTTCAGGCTCAGCGTGACTTTTTCGGTGCACATACTTACGAGAGAATCGACAAACCGGGTGTCTTCCATACGGAATGGCTCCAGTCTGGTGAGGAGCCGGCGGAACGACCGGCTGAACCGAAGAAAGCGCAGCGTGCTGGAGAGTGACTGACTTATGATCTACATCTACGAGACCACGAATCCAGACAAGCCGGCGCGCCGCTTTGAAGTAACGCAGAGTATGAAAGACGAACCGCTGCGCTTCGATCCGGAAACCGGCGAGCCGGTGCGACGTGTCATCACTGGCGGATCAGGAGTATTGGTTCCCGGAAGTTCAGCCGGCCCCTCGGTAGGTTCGTGCGGCAGTCATTGCGGCTGCCACTAGACGAGAGCTCACCGCGGCGAGGAAACACTGTCGCCGCTCTACGCGAATCATCCGTCGGGCGCGAGCGGCGTCTTGAGATAGCTGATGCCCGTCCCCGTGAGCAGCGGCAAACCCGCGGCAACGCGGTTTCAACGACGAGCACCGCGGGTTTTCAGGCCCGGCGGCGGCTAAGCCGCGTTGGCCGAATGACTTTCCCCGTGGCGGCGGGAACGCGCCAGGGCCCTTCGAGGCTTGACGGGAGTCAGTTTCCCCGGTGTCATCGGAGCGACGGCGGGAGGTTGATCCCTCAGCACGGGTATGACCACGCGCGATTGGCAGGAGCGTTGGAACCGGTTTCTGAACCGGCCCGTGGAGCTATTGCGATGCCTCGGACTCGTTGGCTTTCCAAGCGCTGATAGACGCGCTTCGCGCCGCGTCTTGCTCTTCGGCGGTCTGCTCCTGGTGCTCGATGCGATTCTGGATTGGCGGATCGGCGCGCAAATTTCGCTCGCCCCGCTTTACCTGTTGCCGGTCACACTGGTGGCGTGGCTCGTCTCGCAGCGTGCCGGAATGGTTTTCACTGCTCTGGCGGCTGCGTTTGGTTTGCTCTGTGATCTGCTCGTCAAAACCTCCAGCACGGATTTTTCCGTGCCGTACTGGAACGCGCTGACGCGCTTTGGTGTCTTTGCCTTGATCGTTTGGTTGCTCTCGACCATCCGCAAACAAATGCGGCAACTGAGCGAAGCAGTTCAGGACCCGCGCAGGTTCTGCGGGAAATCGATCAACGCAGGAAAGTAGAGCGGGAAGTGATCAATATCCTGCAGGACCAAAAGCGGGAGTTAGCTTGCGAATTGCACGATGGCCTGACGCAATCTCTGACGGCGATGGCGATGAACGCAAAGCAGCTTCAGATGGAGTTGGAGGCCGAATTCTCTTCGCAAGCGGAAGCGGCGGGCAAAATCGTAAGACGATTAAATGACGCCGTCGGTCACGCCCGGCAGATCGCGCACGGCCTGCACCCAATCGCGGCTGAGTCCAAGCAGCTGACGCCTGCACTGAAACGACTCCTCGCCGACACGCAGCAAAGCTTCGGGATTCGCTGCACTTTGCAGGGCGAAATACCGCTCTCCGCAGAAACAGATGTCGGCCTGCATCTTTATCGCATCGTGCAGCAATCGATCGACAATGCCATTCGCCACGGCCGGGCCAGGTCCGTGGCAGTAGCGATCGAAGCCAGTCGTCTGCAGTACCGCCTCCGCATTCGCGACGACGGAAGCGGCTTTGACCTCTCAGCACACCCGGCCGAAGGGATCGGGCTGCGCACCATGCGCTTTCGCGCCGATTTGCTGGGGGCAGAATTCCGCATCACTTCGCAGCCAGATAAAGGCACGGCGGTGGAAGTTTCCGGGGCCCTGGCAGGTCTCCTTCAGCCGGCGGCGGAGCCCGTCCTGGAACGGCATGGAGCGCCGTGAGCGAGCCGGCCCACTCTCCGGAAAAGGCGCGCGTCCTGGTGGTGGATGATCACCCGCTGTTGCGCGAAGGGCTCGTGCAAATGCTCGGGCGTCAGCCGGATTTGAGTGCTTGCAGCGAAGCTGACTCGATTAGCTCGGCCGAGGCGGCCATCGCGCGGGATAAGCCGGATGTGCTTGTTCTTGATCTGCGGCTCGGAAGTGGAGACCCGCTCGACTTTATTAAGTCGCTGAGAGCACGGTACGAGAACCTGCGCATTCTGGTGCTCTCACAGCACGACGAGACCATTTTCGCGGAGCGTTGCCTCGCCGCGGGCGCCGACGGCTATATCACGAAACAGGAAGCGCCCCAGGAAGTCCTGAGCGCTATTCGCATGGTCCTGCAGGGCGAGGTGTACATCAGTCGGAAGGTCGCGGTTCTGATGTTTCGCCAGGGCCTGCACGCCCGCTCGAAGCAGGAGGGTGCAAGCATTGCTTCACTCTCCGATCGCGAGGTCCACGTTTTCCAGCTCATTGGCGCTGGCATGAGCTGCCGTGATATCGCTGTCGAAAGCAATCTGAGTATCAAAACGGTGGAAACCCACCGGGAGAATATTAAACAC
>JACCXA010000024.1 GCA_013697365.1 Chthoniobacterales bacterium | reverse complement strand
CGCCGGCATCATTCTCGCGGTGCCGATCCTCGCTGCCTTCAAGATCTTCTGCGCGCACATCAAAGAGATGGAGCCGGTCGCCGAGTTCCTTAGCTAGTTCCGCTTCCCCTCAGTCGCCACTATCGTTACCCTCGCGGACAAACTAACGGACCCTGCACTCGTCGAATTACGTGACGGACAGGGCGCGCTCCTAGCGGCGAACGACAACTGGCGCAGCACGCAGGAAGCCGAGATCTCTGCGACGACAGTTCTTCCTTCCTAGGATGCCGAGTCTGCCATCGTGGCGACGCTGGCGCCCGGGACCCTACGCAGCGATCGTCCGCGACGTAAACGACGGGAGCGGGCGTCGCGCTTGTCGAAATTTATGCCTTGCCCTGAAGGCCAGGAAGCCCTCCCGGCCGAGAACACGTTTTCTGATTCGTCAGTGCAGGCCCATGCGCTGAAGGATTGAAACGAAACGCGGGTCGGAGCGGACCGCGTCCCACTTTCTGTCGACGCGCAGAAGACATAAGCGCACGTCGCGCTCCTCGAACGCCTTCTCCAGCCAGGCGAAAGATTCGTCGCGCTCCTCCATAGCGAGATAGACCACGGCAACGTTGTAAGGTGGAAGGTAGCGCCGCGCGGAGGGAGATTGCCATTCTTCGAGAAGAGCGCGTGCTTTTGCCGGATCTCCTGCCCGCGCCCACGCGTAGCCGATCATCGAATGGGCCTCCGAGCCGCCTCCGGAGAAATCACGCGCCTTGCTGAAGGCCGCGAGAGCTTCCGCGTAATCACGTTTTTCCAAGTAGATCGACCCGCGGAAAAGGTGCGCCACCCAAAGGTTGGGATTCAATTCGAGCGCTTTCTGCAGGCTCGCGAGCGCCTCATCGTTCCGGCGCGCGCTAAAGAGAGATATCCCCTGCAGCGTGTTTATGATCGGCGAGACCGGGTCGAGTTGCCTGGCGCGCGCCGCCCCTGCAATTGCCTCCGCGTGACGCTCCAGCGCCGAGAGGATTTGCGCATGCACGATGTGAGCGAAGGCGAGGTTCGGATTGAGCTCGATCGCCCGCTTCGCTTCCCTCTCTGCGCCCGCCCAGTCCCAATCAAACCATAAGTGGATGAAAGCCAGAGTGACGTGAGGTTCCGCCAGGGCCTCATCGATCTCGATCGCCTTGCGCGCGGCCACTTTAGCCTGCGGCAGAATGTCTTTGGGCCGAGTGTCGCCGTTAATGGAGAGAGCCCGAAAAGCATCCGCCAGACCGAAATAGGCCAGCGCGTAAGTCGGATCGAGCGCGATCGCCTGCTCAAAATAACCAATGCTTTTCGTGATCTCGGCCGGCGTGAGCAGATTCCAATGATAGCGTCCCGTCAGGTAAAGCTGGTAGGCCTCCAGATTCTCCGTGGAGCGCTTGTTCAGACGGCGCTTCTCGTCCCCGCTCAACTGCACCGCGAGTGCGTTCGCCACTTTTTGCGAAATGGTGTTTTGCACCGTAAAAACGTCCGTGAATTTCTCGTCGAAGGTGCCGGCCCAGAGCGAGGCGCCATCGGCTACGTTAATTAGTCGCGCGGTCACCCGGATTTGATCGCCCGCTCTTTGCAGGTTGCCTTCCAGGACTGAGGCCACCCCCAGTTCGCGTCCCGCGTTGATCGGGTCCTGATCGAGGCCGCCGAACTTCCTCACGGAGGTCAGCGAGGTCACGATGATCTCGTGACTGTTGCTCAACTTTGTTATCAAGCTGTCGGCCATGCCAAGTTCCAGCACCTGATCGCGGTTCTCCGCCACCAGAGGCTTGAACGGCAACACTGCGATTCGTTTTTCCGGAGCGAGCGAGGGAGCGGCCGCAACAGGGGCAGCCCGGCTCACGGGTTTAGGTGCGGTCAGAATCGCGTAGGTGATGGGAAGCGCAAAGGCCAGAACCAGACCGGCGACAATCAGCATGTTCTTACGCCGGTTTGTTTCTTCAGCGGGAGCGAGACTTGCGGCGGTGGCCCGGAATTGCTGATGTTGCTGCAGCTTTGTCGGAATCGCGGGATTCCCGAGATCGCCGGAGTGCAGGTTGGAGATCGAGATGATCGTGCCGTGCTTCACCTCGCACTCGCCGAGGTCATGCAGCCGCGGTTGCCACTCGCGGTATTGCGTCAGGTCGTCCGCCACGCGGCGCGAGAGCAGGATATGACCGGCATCGCCACAATCCATGACCCGCTGCGCGATATTGATTCCCGCGCCTGCAATGTTCGCGCGCTCGTTCACGTCCACGATTTCATTCACAGGTCCACTGTGAATGCCCATTCGCACCTGCACTTCGGGCCGGCTCTTGAGTCCCGCGCAAATCTCCAAGGCACACTTTGCGGGCGCCTCCGGGCTGTCGCGAAACACCAGCGCCATCCCATCGCCGCTGGGAAGGCGAATTAAGCGCCCAGCCGCGTCGGCCTGGCGAACTTCTTCCGTCCCGCGTACGGCTTCATTCAGG
>JACCXA010000311.1 GCA_013697365.1 Chthoniobacterales bacterium | reverse complement strand
AAGCCCATCAAGGGAGTGATGACCGGATAGTTCAGCGAAGCCAGAATGCCAGCGGCAGCCGCGAGCGCAGAACCGAGACCGAACGTGAACGAGATAATCACGTTGTTATTGATTCCCATCAGGGAAGTCGCGGTCGGATTATTCGAGAGCGCACGCATCGCCATGCCCATTTTGGTCTTCAAGACAACAAACGTTAAGCCGATCAGGAGCACGAACGTCACCGCCAGCACGATGAGCTGATTGCTTGTCACCGTCACGAACCCGGCGGGGATCTTCACGTCGGGAATCAAGGGCGGGAAAGGCTTCGGATCGGCGCCGAAGAAGACCTGCCCCGAATATTCCAGGAACAATGAAACGCCGATGGCCGTGATAAGAACTGTCAGCCGCGGGCGATTGCGCAGCGGCCGGTAGCACAGTCGTTCAATCAACAGGCCCGCAGCGGCGCAGATCGTCATCGCTCCGACGAGGACCAGGATGCCGAGCGTGATGGACGATTGCATGCCCAGGCCCATGAGCCAGCGGCCGAGATAGAAGCCGCTGAAAGCTCCCACCATGTAGATGTCGCCGTGCGCGAAGTTAATGAAGCGCAGGACGCCATAGACCATCGTGTATCCGAGCGCGATCAACGCGTAGATGGCGCCGAGCGAAAGTCCGTTGATGAGCTGCTGAATGAATTGGTTCACGCTCGGCTTAGAAATTAAATGGCAGGTGGATGTGTCCGGCGCACGTCTCGTGAATGAGCCGGATGATTTGGCTGGTCAGGGTTTAGCAAAAGATACGTCGGCAGGGGCTGTTTCGGCGGTGACAAGGCGAACGATTTCGTAGCGCCAAGACCCATCCGGTCGCGCCCCCCATTTCGGGTATCGGATCTCGCCGCTTTTTCCAAGCGGGCCGAAAGCGGAGCCGGCTTCGCTTTCCCACGTGCCGAAGAGCATCGGCTCGCCGCGTTGGTTGAGGTGGAACCAGTTCAGCCGCTTGCCGTCGCGGCGAAAGATTTCCAGCCGGTGTTCGCCCACGGCGCGTGCTTCTAGGTCAGGATCGTTGATCGCAAGGCGATGCAGCGTGCGATAAATGTTTGCCTCCCACCAGGAGCGTTCGTCTTCGAATTGCTCCGGCGTCAGCACGCTCTGTTCGCCATCGCGCCAACGCCACCCGGTCGCACCGTCAATCCCGCGGCGGCGATCGATCTGCGCGTTTTTCGCCTCCAGGCGCACGCGAGGCGCGGTGAAATCATTCCAGATTTTGTTCGTGAAGGAATCACGGATGCTGACGTCGTCGTGCACCGCTTCGACGTGCGTGAATTTCACTTTCGCCCACGCGGCGCGCCCGCCCATCGCCGCCAGCAACAATTCAGCTCGCGCCCGGCCATCGGCCTCCGCGAAAGAGCTTCGCGGGGTCGCGAGCAGCAGACTGCCCAGGAGGAAGATGCCGGCTCGCTGCGCAGTCCTCCGCATTGTCCTAATCTTCCCTCGGCCCTCTACGGCGCGATCGTCTCGGCGTAGCGGAAAGCGCCATCCTTGATCGCCAGGACCACCGCCGGCTTCGTGGCGTTCCGCTCGGGGTCGATGCTGATTTTCCCGGTCACGCCCTGGAAGTCAACCGTTCCCGCGAGCGCCTCGCGCACCTTGGCCGGTTCAGTGGAACCGGCGCGCGTCATCGCGTCGAGCAGGACCTTGGCGGCATCAAAACCGAGCGCGGCCATTCCGTCCGGATCTTTCTTGAAGCGCTCCCGGTAATCGCGCACGAAATTTTGAATGACCGGGTTCTGATCTTCGACCGAGAAATGGTTTGAGAAAAAAGTGTTATCGAGGGCCGCGCCTCCAATCTGCGTCAAGGTGGGCGAATCCCAGCCGTCTCCGCCGAGGATTGGAACGGTGATGCCAAGCTCGCGCGCCTGCCGCGCGATCAGACCCACCTCATTGTAGTAGCCGGGCACAAACACCACCTCGGGATTAGCCCCCTTAATCGACGTCAGCTGCGCCTTAAAATCCTGGTCACCGGAGCTGTAGCTTTGCTCGCTGATCACGGTGCCGCCGTTCTTTGTCAGGAAATCCTTGTAGTATTGCGAGAGGCCGACGCTGTAGTCCTGGCGCACATCCGTCAGGACCGCGACGCGCGTCTTCTTCAGCGAGTTTAACGTGAACTTCGCCATCACTGTGCCTTGGAACGGATCGATGAAGCAGACGCGGAAGATGTAATCACCGACCTTGGTCACGTTCTGGTTCGTCGAGCCGGGCGAGACCATCGGGATCTTATTTTGCTGCGCGATCGGCGCTGCTTCCAGGGAGCGCGAGGAAGCGATCTCCCCGATCAGGGCCACGACTCGATCGCGCGAAATGAGCTTTCGCACCGCCGTGGCTGCTTCGCCCGGCTTCGATTGATCATCTTCCGTGATCAGCTTGATCTTCTTGCCCAGGACACCACCCGCGCCGTTGGCGGCGTCGATCACCATGATCGCGCCATTGTGCGACGCGGTTCCAAAACTGGCCGTCGCGCCGGTCAACGAAGCAAATTCTCCGATCTTGATTGTGTCGCCGGTATCAGCACTTCCACCTCCACCGCACCCCGCCAGCCCGACGGCCGCCGCGACCGCGACGGCGAAGGAGAGAAAGACAATGCGGACGTTAGCGGATGGAGTGTTTTGAATCATAAGGATTGGGGCTTCGCTCCAAGTACCGACTGCCTTCCGGTGAATCAAGCGTTTTCGCCGAAGAGCCACTGTGCTAGCGTCGGCGTCCGTTGATATGAAAAAGCTTCTCTGGTGGCAAAAATTTGGTCCGGCCCTTCTTGCCGTGTTGCTTGGAACTCCGGCCCTGGCGGCACCCCGCAAAGCGACCGCTCCGGCGGCCCGCGCCGTCGCCCCGACGAACGCAAGGATGCCGGCGATCCAGCCGCAATTCGAAGCGCTGCCGCTCGAGCGTTCCCGCCAGAATCACCTGCTGGTGCGCGCGTTCATTAATGGCAAACCGGCCCTTCTCGGCGTGGATACGGGGGCACCGGTGAGTGCGATCTCGATCAAACGCGTAAAGCACTTCGGGATGACACCCGCGCAGGCGAATTCAGACATCCCGACACGTTTACGCATTAATGGGCGCTACAACGGAGTAGCGATCGCGCGCAGCTTGCGCCTTGGTTCGTTGAATCTAGTCGACGAGCCAATGGTAGCTGTGGACCTGGCCAGCTCCGCCCGCGCGGCCCGGTTAATGAACGAGCAGCCCATCGATGGAATTCTCGGCGCCGACATTCTCTTTCCAACGGAGGCAGTTCTCGATTGCCGCGCGCAGGTCTTGATTTTGAAGATCGATCCGGAAGCCAAAGGCGGCGTGCCCGGTATGAACTACAGCGGCTTCAGCGAAGTGCCGATGCATGTCAGCTCCGGCTACAACCTTTATGTAGACGGCTCGCTTAATGGCAAGGCCGCCAAGCTCATGGTCGATACCGGGGCGTACGGGACGCTCCTGCACAACGGCTTCGTCCGCAGCATGCGCTTGCCGATGCGAGCCAGCGCCTTCAGCTCGGCCGGCGTCAACTTGAAGAAACGAGATGTGCGGCTCGCGACGATTTCCCGGTTTTCTATCGGGGAGGTCGATATGAGCAGCAAGGAAGTGGGTGTGATCGATCTGGAGGGCCTGGTCCGCGGCGGGCTCCTCAATGGTTCGCCGCCTGTGGCCGGCTTGCTCGGTTCGGAGATTCTCCAGCGGCATAACGGCATCATCGATTTCGGCACGCGGACGCTTTACCTGAAGCGGTAGCGTTTCGCAGCAGGCGCGAAGGTTTCGTTAGGCCACGTGCACCGGCTTCGCGAGCTCCAGCGTGAGCAGCTGCCGGTCGGTCGCGGAGAATCCCGCCGTGCGATACACCTCTTGAGCGGCGTCGTTTTC
>JACCXA010000296.1 GCA_013697365.1 Chthoniobacterales bacterium | reverse complement strand
GTGCGGGCGTTCCCATTTACACGCCACATTTGGAACTTTGGAACTGGCAAAGTGGGACAAGTCTCGCGCGAAGCTACAACCAGGGCTTTGAAACGCTTTCGCCCACGGAACCGTTCTGCGCTGGATTCGGTTGCGCAATCACAGCCCGGTTGGCCGCGCGTGAACATCGGACCGCCCGCGCCGAGACTATCGGTCGCCGCTAAAATCAAACATCGTTCCTCGTCCTGCGCTGGCGGCTTTTTCATAGACGCAAGCCGCGGCGGCCACGTCCTGGAGCGCTGTCCCAGTGGAATCGAAAACAAAGGTCTCGTTTACGTCAGTTCGACCAGGCTTCTTCTTGAGGATGATCTCTCCCAATTCGCCGTGAATCTGATCGGAGGTCATGGCGCCGGCTGCGATTGCATGGTGTAACTCTCCAACCTCCGCGCACTGCTGCACGAGGTCTGGAACGACCCTGCTCCGCGCCAGCAGCTCGGGCGCGATTTCATGCTTCTGCGGACTGTCAGCCCCAATGGCTCCCACGAAAGTGCCGGGTGATACCATGGATGGAAGCAGGAACGCTTCGCGCGCGGTGGTGCAGGTCAGGATGATGTCGCTCTCGGTCGCGCCGCGCAGGTCGCTGACCAGAGCCACGGGTAGCTCAAGTTCCGCAGACATGGTCGCAGCGAAATCGCGCCCCTTCTCTGCGTTGCGACTGAAGACAAAACCTTGCTGGAGTGGAAATGTTTTCGCAAAAGCGCGCAGGTGCGAACGAGCTTGCGCCCCGGTGCCGCAGATGGTGATGACGGCGGATTCCGGCTGCGCGAGATGTTTGGCTGCCAGTGCCGTCGTGGCGGCCGTGCGCTGCCGGGTGATCTCGACCGAATCCAGGATGGCCAAGGGGTAGCCAGTCGCCGCGTCGGACAGGTAGATGATTCCCTGGATGGCTGGGAGCCCGTTTCGTTCGGGATTGCGGAAGAAACCGCCATTCGCCTTTAACCCGAAGAACGCGCGATCCAGATAGAGGCCTCCGGTCTTGATGTGGTATTCGCCTTCCTGCGAGTCCGCGTGGAGGAGTCCAGTTGCGATGGTTTTCCCTTCGGCATGCAACCGGAAGGCATCCTCAGCCGCTTTAAAGTAGTCGTCGAAAGTCATCAGCGAGACGATGTCTTGCCGCGAAAGAAGGAGCGTCTCAAAATTGATCATTGAGCATGCCCTTGGCCGAGCCTCAGCCACTCAGACGTTGCTGCCCCGCCATTTCAGTTTTTGGCGGACGACACTGAAGAAGGAAACCCCGGGAAGCGCTGCTAGAGACAGCAGTCGATGGGACTTTCGCACCGTCACCACGGCGCCGGACTCGAGGCGTAGAGCTTCGCGTCCGTCCACGCTCAGGTAGACAGGATGGTCGCGTTCGGTCGGCTCAACTTCGATGACGGCGTCGGCGCCCACAATAATCGAACGGTTCGTCAGGACGTGCGGGCAAATGGGCGTAATGACCAATGCACCAGACTCTGGGGCAAGGATCGGTCCGCCGGCGGATAAAGAATAGGCGGTCGAACCAGTAGGGGTGGCGACGATCAATCCGTCGGCGTTGAATTCGGTTAGGGCTTCGCCATTGACCCGTGTCTGCAGGCGAATCAAACGCGAGACTTCGCCGCGGCTGAAGACCGCATCGTTCAAACCGGTCAGCTCGATCGGGGTCTCCGCGGCGCCTTTGACGCTGACCTGAAGAAGCGTCCGCGCGCTGAAGACCATTTCACCGGCCACGATGCATTCGACGGCTTCGACGTAGGCCGACGATGCGGCGCAGGTCAGGAAGCCCAGGGAGCCGATGTTGATCCCGAAGATTGGCTTGATGGAGTCGCCAAGGCGTCCCACCACGTTCAAAATCGTTCCGTCACCCCCCAGCACGACCAGCAGATCTGCGCGATCGGCCAGGTCGGCGATGGGATGCCCCGGCTCGACACCGGCGTGACGTGCGGTTTCTGACTCGACCAGGACCGGCAGGGAGAAGCGCGCAAATTCCTTCCGCACCGCCCGGATCAGCTCCGCCGAACCCGCCTTTCCCGTGTGCGCGATCAGGCCGATTGTTTTCGGGCGCATACAAAAAACTCCTGATTGCCGTCTGCACCCGTGATCGGTGAAGGAACGACCCCGACGACGACGTGGCCTTTTAGGTTGATGAAGTCCTGAATCTTCCGTTGCGCTTTCTCGTGCAAGGCCGGGTCAGAGACGATGCCGCCGCGCCCGACATCCTGCGGCTTCAGCTCGAATTGCGGTTTGATCAGCGCGAGGATCACACCGGTTGGAGTTATCAAGTCGAAGGCGTTGGGCAAGATCAAAATCAGCGAGATGAAAGAGACGTCGATCACGCATAAATCGATCGGCTCGGGAATATCTATCCGGCTGAGATACCGGGCGTTCAGATTTTCCCGAACCACGACGCGCGGATCGTTACGAATCTTCCAGGCTATCTGGCCATGGCCGACATCGATGGCATACACCTTGATCGCGCCGCGTTGCAGCAGGCAATCCGTGAAGCCACCGGTCGAAGCCCCTATATCCAAAGCGATCATGTCCAACGCGTTTATTCGGAAGAATTCGAGGGCGCCCTCGAGTTTCAAGCCACCGCGGCCGGCAAACTTGGGAGGTGCGGCGACGATCAATGCAGCGCCGTGCTCCACCAGAAGGGACGACTTGTTTAAGACGCGGTCCCCCAGCCTGACTGCCCCGGCCATGACGGCGCGCTGGGCCTGCTCCCGGCTCGCGAACAAACCTTGTTCCAGCAGAACGGTATCGAGGCGTGCGCGAGTCGACATTATGGAGATACGGATTCGGCCTTTTGGAGGACATGCTGAATGGCTGCCTTGAGAGCGGCAATCGACTGCCGAAGCTGCCCGGTTGTCACAGCGAACGGAGGCATCAACACGATGGACTCGCGGATAGGGCGGGTCAGCAAGCCCCCACGCCGAGCTTCGAGGCAAACAGCCTTCGCGCGGGTCGCGGCCTCTGTTCCGGCGAGCTCAATGGCCGCGATAAAGCCGCATTGTCTGATGTCTTTGACGCCGGGTAACGGCTCCAAATCCGCTAGCAGCTCCTTTAAAAGGATGATTTTCCGCCTTAGCTCGATCAGAAGATCTCCGCCGGCGAAAAGCTGCAAGCTCGCCAGCGCTGCACTACTCCCCAAGGCATTACCGGTGTAGCTATGCCCGTAAAACAGGGTGCCGTCGCCACCTTGCGCAGCCGCAAACAGTCTAAAAACGCGTTCCGTTATTAGCGTAAGTGCTAGCGGAAGATAGCCTCCTGTTAACGCTTTACCAAGAATCATTATATCAGGAACTACCCTCTCCTGTTCACAGGCAAACATGGTCCCTGTCCGCCCGAAGCCGGTCATTACTTCGTCGGCGATGAGCAGGATTCCCTTCCCCTCCGTCCAGTCGCGAAGTTCCCGTAGTGTGCCAGGAGCCCAAAGTTTCATCCCCGCTGCGCCCTGAATGAGCGGCTCAATGACGACCGCCGCGATTTGCGCAACCTCGGCTCCCGGGAGAGCCGCGAGATCTTTAATGTTTCCCACCTCACGAACCGGGGCCCGCCACCCCTCCCCTTTGATCCCAAACAACGACCTTGCTCCCAGTGCCGCCGCTCCCGCCGTGTCCCCATGGTAGCCGTCCCGGAAGGCGACAATCTCGGTCCGGGTGGAACCCCGCAGCCGCCAGAACTGCTCCACAATTCGCAACGCCGCCTCAATCCCGGTTGATCCATCGTCGGAGAAGAACACACGCGTCAGGGTCTCCGGCGGAAACAGAGCCACGATCGCCTCAGCCAGGCGAATGGCAGGCGGATTCGTGAAACCGAGGAACGAGGTGTGCGCAACCAACCCAAGCTGGCGAACGATGGCAGCATTGATGTGCGGATGGTTATGGCCATGGATGTTCGTCCAAATCGAAGAATTGCCGTCGATGTACTCGCGGCCTTCGCTGTCCCAGAGCAGTGCCCCCTCGCCTCGCACCAGCACGAGCGGCTTATGATCCGGCGCGCACCATTCGCCTGTGTCAGCAAAGGGGTGCCAGACGTGTCGCTTATCCGCCGCCACCAGCGCAGCGGTATCCCACTCACTCTTGCACGGCATAAAGGCGCAGAAGCCCGTCGATCGCCTCCACATCTTCCGCAGAGGCGCGGCGACGTTGATACTTTCGGAAAACGACGTCGCGGAGGGTCGTTAGATCCTCTACGAGCGGACGCTCGTAGTAGGTCCAATCCCGTTCATCCACAAATTTAGCCTGAAACTTCCACTCACCGCCGAACTTTGTGACGCGGACCTCGCGTTTGCGGCCCTCCTCATCCTTTTCTTTCCATATGTGTTGACTCCGCATCAGCCGGGAATCCTACATTGCTTTCTTGAAAGACGCAGCCCGACTGCTGGCCTACCTCGCGGCTACGCTGCTCTTCGGAGCGATCAGCGCGCCCGCCCTTTACTGGTCCGTGCAATGGCTGAACAGGCAGGGCCTTCTGCTTTTTCTGGGCGGGTACGGCTTCGAGACGTTCTTTCACCGCGCGCTTCTGCTTGGCGCCCTCCTCTTTTTCTGGCCGCTCCTGCGAAGCCTCCTAATCAAAGATTGGAGAGGACTCGGCTTGGAGAGAAATCCATCGGCCCTGCGGGATGGCGGGCTTGGCTTCGCAGCCGCCGCCCTGCCCTTGCTCGGACTGGGCGGCCTGCTGCTTTATCTGGGTGTCTACAGCCTGCGCTCGTCTGTCGCGATCGGAGCAATCGCAGACCGAACGCTCTCCGCTTTGGTGGTGCCTCTTATCGAAGAGCCGCTTTTTCGCGGACTCATCCTGGGCGTTTTGCTGCGCAGCAATACCCCGGTGC
>JACCXA010000286.1 GCA_013697365.1 Chthoniobacterales bacterium | reverse complement strand
ATAGGGAGCGTGCCCGAATTTTCTGGGAAAGATGAATCCAGTTATCCCACTGCTCGTTGTCTGGTGCGCGGCAGTTGCCCTCTATGGTGGGCAGCAGCCTAACGAGGACAAGCAAAAAGCGCTGCCTCCTTCTTGGGATTCTCCAATGACTTTTGCTAACGAATGGCAGCGATATGATGGAATCGACTTTACCCTTTTTTACTACACTCCGGAGGAACCTCGGTCTGGTGCGGCGGCCGTCTGGCTGAGCAAAATCCCTTTTATCCCGGAACCGTATTCCGGGACCACATTGACGAAGGGGGCCGTTGGCCGATTTGAGACCGAGTGGATTAAGCGCGAGCGGGCCGACGGCACGCTCCAACAGGAAGCTGCCGCAATCAAGGTTGGTCCCGGAAAGTTCGCCCATGTGATTGTGGAAGCATCGACGCAGGCGGACCTCGACGCCTTGCAGTCCGATCTAAGTCATCTGCCGATCTTCGCGTCCGCAGAACCCGCGGCGCGGGCTAGGCCAGGAGTTTCGTTGGAGTCGACCATCATCACGCCGGCTGAGACCTACCGGCGTGTGGGTCCGTCTGCAGTCAGCTTCGCGCAGATCTTTAGCGGCGCGCCCTGGACCCTATCTTCATCGCGTTCGCCAGCCCTGAACTTTCCGACTTTTCCGATTCCTCTCGCTTCCCAGGACCCGCCTCAAGCGTTGGCGGCTTCACCTCCTGGAAAAGGCGACGGTCCGGCCGCCATCCGTTCAAGAACTTCGTCTTCGCAAAGGAAGAAGCGCGTGGCTCGGTCAGGCCGCACCAAGAGAAAATCTAGCGCGTCGGCAAAGTCGCTCGTCCGCTCAGTGTTACGGCGTCTATCGCTGGCAAAGGCTCGGGCATTGGAAGCACGCGAGCGAAATTCAGCACGACAGCGCACGGACTCTCGGCGCGCTGAGCGATGAATCTGTCTCTCAGGGAAAGCCAGTTTGACGGACAACTCAGATGTTGAACCCTGACCTCCACTCCTGGGCGGACTTTATTTTCCGTGTTTCTTTTCAGGAGGGACTTCGAAGACTACTTCTCCGCCGATGACCGTCATCACGCATCGGGTTTGGAGAAGTTCCGGCTGCGGAATTTTCATAATATCGGCCGAAAAGACAGTCAGATCCGCTAGTTTGCCCACTTCGATCGAGCCTTTGTCTTTCTCTTCAAAGGCAGCATACGCCGGCCAACTCGTGAACATCTTGAGCGCTTGCTCGCGCGAGACCGCCTGCTCGGGATGCCAGCCTTCGCCCGTGAAGCCATCCTGGCTTTTTCGCGCCACGGCCGCGTAAAACTCGATCATCGGTTCTCCCCGTTCCACCGGCGCATCGGAACCGCCCGGGATAATCGCGCCACTTTCGAGCAGGCTCTGCCAGGCGTATGCACCGGAAAGTCTTTGCGCTCCCAAACGCGCCGGCGCAAAAAAAAGATCGCTGATCGCATGGGACGGCTGCATCGACGGGATCACGCCGAGGCGGCCGAAACGCGGGATGTCCTCCCCGCTTAAGATTTGCGCATGTTCGATCCTCCAGCGCGGCTCTCGGACCTTGCGCTCATTTGGTTTCACCTCCTTGAAGACTTCCTCGTAAAGGTCGAGCACAGTGCGATTAGCGCGATCGCCGATCGCGTGAGTTTCCACCTGAATCCCCCGACGCAGGGCTTGTCGGAAAAGAGAGCGCAGGTCCTCCGCTTTGTTCGTCATGAATCCGGAGGTCTCCGCATCGGCATATTTCTCCAGAAGCGCGGCGCCGCGCGAACCCAGTGCGCCATCCGCGTAACATTTGATCGCCCGTTGCGTGAAGCGACCACCGTATGCACCGATCACGGCGCCGTCCGCGAAAAGACGCTCCGCAGGTTCGCCTGGTGCCGAGACCGCGTTGTAGATCCGGAGCTTTACCTTTCCGGCATCCAGAAGCTTACGCATTACCTTTACTTCTTCGAGATCACTGCCGGCATTCTGAACCTGACACCAGCCAAGCTCCACGCTGCGCTTCGTGCCGAGGGAAAACGCCTGCTCCTTATCCATCAGCGATGGCGGAGGGATATGCTTCGCGGCCAGCTGCTTGGCGTGGTCCACCAGCATTCCGGTAGGAACTCCGGTGTTCTTGTCCTTTAGGATTTCACCCCCAAACGGGTTCGGCGTTTCCGCAGTGAGATTGGCGATGCGCAAAGCCACGGAGTTCACAACCGCGGCATGACCATCCGCGCGAGTCAGGTAGACAGGATTTTTCGGGGCGATTGCGTCCAAATCCGCCGCGGTCGGGAATGCTGGCGGATCCCAAAATGTTTCGATCCAACCGCGACCTGTTACCCACTTGCCGGGCGCCGTTGTCGCGACTCGCTCCTTCACCCGCGCGAGGAAATCTTCCCGCGTGCGAGTACCTTCCAGGTTGAGATTCAGCTCGCGCTCACCAATGCCGAAAATGTGGCAATGCGCGTCGGTCAAGCCTGGCACGACGGTCCGGCCGTCCAGATCGATCACCCGCGTGTCGTTGCGAATTAGATTCCTGGCGTCTGCCGTGGAACCGACGAAGACGATCCGGTCTCCATTCACCGCGATGGCCTCCGCGGTTGGTTGCTGCTCGTCGACAGTGTAAACCGTCCCGTTCAAAAGGACGAGGTCGGCGTTGCGAACGTCGGCCCGCACTATGAGAGAAAGCGCGAAGATCGCGAAGGATTGAGTCGTCAGAGCAAGCCGCATAAATCGCCTTTCGATTGCAGGGCTACCGGACCGAAGCCGTAGCGCCTGCTGGTAAATTCGCAGCCTTCCATTCCATCGCCATTCGGATTCTGGCTCGGCCGCTGGGGTGATCGAAGAAGATGAACTCCTCTATCGGACTCGGATCAAGCTTGCGATAAGTGCCCAGCTTCAATGCAACCTGCGCGAATCCATCCGGCTCCCGTGAAGTGTTGATGCCAAAAGCATCAGCCTCCACCTCGGCCACCCGGGTGATCGTGTTCTCGATCGGTGTGAGAAAAAAGGAGATCGCAGCGAAGATCAGCATCAGGAGCGGAAGACCGGCAGGATCGGCAATGTCGCGCACGTTCCACCGTTCGCCCCAGCGGCGCACGGCAATCTCGAATGCACCCTTGGCCAGTGCGAACGAGAGCAGGACCAGGAGGGCGAAATTAACCAGGAATTTCGAAATGTGATTCAGCACGTAATGCCCCATCTCGTGCGCCATGACGTAGCGAATCTCCGGCAGCGTGCATTGCTTCAGCAGGTTGTCGTTCAAGGCGATTCGAGTCGTGCCAAGAAAACCCGCAACGTTCGCGCTGACGCGATTCGACTGCCGCGAAGCGTCCACTTCGAAGACTTGTTTGACGGGAATCTGATTTGCGCGAGCCATCGCGAGGATCGACTCGCTGATCGCGGGATTTTCAAGCGGCTTGTACTTGTTAAAGAGCGGCGCGATGTAAACCGGCCCAAGCATGATGGCGATGGCCAGGAGGACCACGACAACGGCCGTTCCCCACAGCCACCACGTTTTCGGCGCACGCCGGAAGACGGCGTAGAGAGCGACGAGCAGAATGGTGAAGGCGAAGAGCTCAACGGCTAGTCCAATGAGTTGCTCGCGAAACCATGCCCCGAAAGATTGTGTGGCCAGGCCATAGGCATGTTCACGGAAGAACCTCTCGTAGACCAGCAGGGGGAATTGAATGACCGCGGTGAGCAGAAGATATGGGATGCCGTAAAGCGCGACCTGCATGGCTTTGAAGCGTGTAGTGCGCTCGGCGAACTGGCGTATCCGTGCCGATAGACCGGTGCTGAGCAGCAGGATGGAAATCGCGGAGATGAGGAGGAAGTTCCAAAGGATGAGCCAGTAACCACCTTCAAAATAGCTATCGGATTTCGCGCGCTTGTCCGCGGGAACCGTGTCGAGCCAGGCGCGGGTCGCGGTCGCAGGGTCCGTGTCCGGCGCAAGGGACGGAACGGGCGCGGGTGCCGGCGAAGGGGAAGCCTCCTGCGCAAACAGGACCGGACGAATCTCCAACGAGAAGGAAACAACAATCAAGAGCAGCAGGTGTTTCATGTGCCTGCGAGCGTATCGACGCCTCGTCGGATTGGGAAGGTCGAGGTAGTAGGTGCCGCTGCGCAAGCGGCAGCCGAGACGTTCTGGACGCGGAGCCAGTCAGTCCTGAACCTGGAGTGTTGAGGCGGTTGAAGGTTTGCGTGGGGTGGCGGGCGCCGGCTTTCCGTGCTACGAGTCTCACCCGCGTTTCTCATGTTTTCACAACTCGGCGACAAGCTTCAGGATATCTTCAAAGACCTGCGCGGGCACGGGTCGATTAGCGAAGCAAACATCAACGACGCGCTGCGTCAGG
>JACCXA010000241.1 GCA_013697365.1 Chthoniobacterales bacterium | reverse complement strand
GATCGAAAGTGGCCGGTCTTGGCAGCGCTCGCGTTGATCCTAGCCGCGGCTGCCATCGGTCTTTTGCTCCTCCGCACGCGGCAGGTCGCGCCCGCGTCGGCCGCGTCCGGACCGGTCGTGCCGATGGCCGCTCTCATCGCGGACAAAAGCATCGCCGTTCTCCCGTTCGAGAATCTCAGTGAAGAGAAAGCGAACGCGTTTTTTGCCGACGGGATGCAGGACGAAATCCTGACCAACCTGGCGAAGGTCGCGGACTTGAAGGTCATCAGCCGCACGTCTGTTATGCAATACAAGAGCGGCGTAGTGCGCAATTTGCGCGAGGTGGGCCAGCAACTCGGCGTCGCGCATGTCCTGGAAGGTAGTGTGCAACGCGCCGCCAATCGCGTCCGGGTCAACGCGCAGCTCGTCGATGCCCGGACCGACGCACATCTTTGTGCACAGACTTACGATCGCGATCTGGCCGATGTCTTTGCGATTCAGAGCGAGATCGCCCAAACGATTGCCGACCAGCTTCAGGCCAGGCTCTCGCCCACAGAAAAAGCGGCGATGGAAGAGCGACCGACCGCCGATCTCGCGGCCTTCGATCTTTACACGCGTGCCAAGACCTTGCGGCTCACCACCTTCTTCAGTGCCCTGGCGGAAGACAATGTCCTGCAAGCCGTCGATCTCCTCAACCAGGCGGTGGCGCGCGATCCGGCGTTTCTCCTCGCGTGGTGCGAGTTGGCCGCTGCGCACGACAATCTTTATTTCTTCGGCAACGACCACACGCCAGCCCGCCTCGCCCAGGGAGACGCGGCTGTCCAGCAGGCTCTCCGCTTGCAGCCTGACTCGGGCGAGGCGCATCTCGCCCTGGCCGAACACCTCTATCGCGGTTACCTCGATTACGATCGAGCGCGTGCCGAGATCGCCATCGCGCAGCGCACGCTGCCGAATGATCCGCGCGTGTTTGCACTCCTCGGCTACATCGATCGGCGCCAGGGTCGCTGGGAGGAATGCGCGCGAAACCTGGAGCGATCGATCGAGTTGGATCCGCGTAATTTTTCCACCCTCCAGCAAATCTCGAATAGTTATCAGTTTCTGCGCCGCTATGCGGAAATGGCCGCCGTTCTAGACCGCGCTCTCGCGATCATGCCGGAAAATGTGGAGACGCGGGTTGCGCGTGCTTTTGTCCAACTCGCCTGGCGCGCTGATCCGCGGCCGCTGCATACCACCATCGAAAAGATTCTGGCTGAGAACCCCGCGACCGCCCCGACTGTCGCGGAGAACTGGCTGCTTCTTGCGCTTTGCGAACGCGATCTCGCGGCTGCTGATCTGGCTTTGGCGGCCGCGACCGTTAATAGTTTCCAGACAGATGCAATTCTCTTAAGTCACGCCTTCGGGGAGGGCCTGGTCGCTCGTGTCCGTGGGGATGCCGCCGCGGCGCGCACTGCCTTTACCACCGCCCGCGCTCAGCAGGAAGAATTGGTCGGCGCTCAGCCGGAGTATGCTCCAGCGCTTTGCGTGCTCGGCCTGATCGACGCCGCGCTCGGGAGAAAAGAAGAGGCCCTGCGCGAAGGACGACGGGCCGTTGAGCTTCTCCCGGTCTCGCGAGATTCGATCAACGGCGCGAACGTGATCGGGTTCTTTGCCATCATTTGCGCATGGACCGGCGAGCGAGACCTCGCCCTACAGCAACTGGTGCTCGCCACCCAGACTCCAGGCCGGTTAAGCTACGGCCTGCTGAAACTGCATCCCTTCTGGGACCCGCTTCGCGGCGATCCGCGCTTCGAGCAAATCGTCACCGACCTCGCGCCAAAGGAACCGAAGTAACCGCTGTAGCTCCGGAACAACAGGCTGCGCTGCGTCTGGAGAGCGGACATGTCTTGTCCATCGATATCGTCGGTTACTCGAAACTGCTCATCAAATCAGCAGAGCGGACCCTCAGCGGCGAAAGGGTTGCACTGGCTTGCCGCGTAGCCAAGCCAAGAGCACGATAAAACCGATCAGACACCCAAGTCCGTAGAGGAGACTCAGTACGTCGGAGCGCGACGCGTCCGATGGTGGTGGATCTGCTTCGTCCTTGGGCGCCGCTGACGCAGATTGGGCCGTTGCTAAAATGAAGAGATCGCTCTTCGGGGGAATGTCGACGAATAAGCTAGCCCCGACTGTCGCGTGTGCATCCCCGAGCCGCCGAGAGCGAGGCGGCAGCCATGAGGAGGAGAGCGATATAAAACGGCGTCTTCAAGGCCTAACGAGACGGAGATAAGCTGTGGCGGGAGGGAGAGTGCGTCGCTCGCAGTGAAAGCGTTTTAATCATCTCAAAAGTTAAGCACGCAGAGGTTCCCTCGTCAGCTTCTCGATTGGTTAAACCGGTTTCACCAACGAAGAAGGTAAACGGGTGCAAGTGCGGCGACTGCCGCGGCTGCTTGCAGCGCAAGAACGGGAAGCGCAAAGCGCGGCGCCTGCGGTAACCACCTGATCGCGAAGAAGAGTATGATCGGCAGCTGCCCGGCCATGAGTAACTGCCACAGGTGTGCGGCTGTGCCCTCATCCGGCTGGCGCGCACTCCCGAAAAGCGCGATGTGACTCAGCACGACTGCGACAGCGAGAAGCGACATCGTGATCGGAATAAATGCGCTCGGATGCTTAAGTGTATTCGGAAAGTTGGCTTCAGTGTTCATGTGTTTTGAGGTTAAGTACTAGCCTGTCGGAGTTCGGGGTAGAACATCGAACATCGAACATCGAACATCGAACATCGAACGCTGAACGCTGAACGCTGAACGCCGAAGTAGACCGCGACAGCGCAGATCTCACATCCAACATCCGACGCTGAACATGAAGTCAGGGGTCCACGGTCGGCGGCGTATGGCGTCGCTCGTGTTCGAGAAGCCATTTCTTGCGCCAGAGGCCGCCGCCGTAGCCGCAGAGGGTGCCGTCCGCGCGGATGACGCGGTGACACGGGATGATAAGGCAAAGCATGTTGCGGCCGTTCGCGCGGCCGACGGCGCGCTGCGCATTGGGAACGCCGAGCTGGCTCGCCATCCAGCCGTAGGAACGAGTCTCGCCCAACGGGATGCTGCGCAAGAGATCCCAGGTGCGCCGTTCGAAGTTGGACCCGACGGCCGCGATCGGAATGTCGAAGTGAAGGTTTTCCCCCGCGAAGTAATCGGCAAGTTGCGCGCGGACGGAATCCAGATGCGGATGGTCGCCGGGGACGATGTTCGTCCCGAGGCGCTGACGGAGAATCGAGAACTCGCGCTCGAGGGCGCGGCGATCGGTAAACTCGAGGAGGCG
>JACCXA010000234.1 GCA_013697365.1 Chthoniobacterales bacterium | reverse complement strand
TCAGCAGCGAGACGCCCGGTGGCCGCACAGCCGAGACGGCCGTGCTCCGGGCGACGCCAAACACAAGCTAACAACCTTTCTACAAACTCTATCCGCCCGCTTGCGTGAAGAATCCGGTGAGCGGGCTGGTCGCACTCGCGGTGGCGCGCGCCTCCGCCAGCCCAATCTCACGCGCGTCATACCCCGCTTCGACTGCCTTGCGGAAAGCCTGCGCCATCCGGCTTGGATCAGACGCGATCGCGATGGCTGTGTTCACGAGCACAGCATCCGCGCCCATTTCCATCGCTTCGGCCGCCTGACTCGGGACGCCCAGGCCGGCGTCCACGACGACAGGGACAGTTGCCTGCTCGATGATGATTGCAATCTGCGCGCGCGTCTCGATCCCGCGGTTGCTCCCAATCGGCGAACCCAGCGGCATGACCGTCGCGGTGCCGACATCCTGAAGGCGTTTTGCGAGGACAGGATCGGCGTTGATGTAGGGCAGGACGACGAAACCTTCCCGCACCAGGATTTCGGCCGCGGCCAAAGTCTCGATGCCGTCGGGCAACAGATACCGAGGGTCCGGATGGATCTCGAGCTTGATCCAATTTGGCAGCCCGGCGGTGACTGCGAGGCGCGCCAGGCGCACGGCTTCGTCCGCATTGCGCGCGCCACTTGTATTCGGCAGAAGCAGAAATCGTTTCGGATCGATGAAGTCCAAAATGTTCGCGAACGGATCCTTTTTCCCCGAGAGGTCCGCGCGGCGTAATGCCACGGTCACGATCTCTGTCCCACTGGCTTCCAGCGCGTCTCGCATCAACTCGTTCGACCCAAACTTGCCGGTGCCGACAAGGAGCCGCGAGGTGAACTCGCGGTCCGCGATCTTCAGCTTGGAAGGCTTATCCGACATTTTGTTCTGCAATCTATCACAGGGCGGCCTTGTGCAGAAGGTCATCCGCAGGTCGTGTCATCCCGACCGAAATCGAGGGATCTCGTGGAGTTGCCAAGCTATGCTCGCCGTCATGCGTGGGCTCCAGACCACCCAGGGAGATCCTCGACTCCCACTGTGCTCCGCTCAGGGATGACAGGCTTCAGGATCGTATCGAGTGAAACGGCGGGCCGGCTCCACGATTTCGAGTTGTACGAGCAGGCGTAAAATGGGAGTCTTCGACATGACCGCTTTCGCTCTCGAACACGGTGATTGCATCGACGGCATGTCGCGCCTTCCCGAAGCGTCGGTCGACCTCATCGTCACCTCGCCGCCCTACAACCTCGGTATCTCCTACAGCCAATACTGCGATCGAGCGGCGCGCGGGAGCTATCTCGATTGGTCCGAAAAGTGGGCTGTAGAAGCGAGGCGTATCCTGGGATCGGAAGGATCTCTTTTTCTAAACATCGGCTCCGCGCCGTCAAACCCTCTCCTCCCGCACGAGATGATAATGCGCTTGCGATCGCTTTTCGTTTTGCAAAACACGATTCACTGGATCAAGGCGATCTCGCTGGAGGAGGAGGACGGAACAGCGCTTTCGCGCGGGCACTTCAAACCGATTAACTCACGGCGTTTCCTGAATGATTGCCACGAATACATCTTCCATCTCACTCCGGAAGGGACCACCCCGCTCGACCGCCTCGCGCTCGGTGTGCCTTATCAGGACAAGAGCAACATCGCTCGCTGGAGTCATACTGGTGGGAGCGATCTGCGGTGCCGTGGCAACACCTGGTTTGTGCCCTACAAGACAATCAAGAGCCGCGATAAACAGCGGCCGCATCCGGCAACGTTCCCAATCGAGTTGGCGGAGAATTGCATCAAGCTGCACGGGATCGAGCGGGTTGAGATTATGCTTGATCCCTTCCTCGGCATCGGGAACTCGGCGGTCGCTGCACAACAATGCGGCGTGCCGAAGTTCATCGGGTTCGAGATCGATGAGACGTACTTCACCGAAGCAAAGCGGCGTCTCGCGTGACGGAGCACAGCGCGTCCTCGCCTGTGCGGACAGCGGGCGTCTTCCTGCTGTTTCAGCTTCGAACCAGGATGACGGCTGTTCTCCGGACAGCCGGGACGGCCGTGCTCCATCACCGCTCCGGGGCAGCCGAAAATTTCTCCAGCGGCTTCACCAGATTCCCGGGCAGTGGCCGGACGCGATCGTAGATTCGCTCTGCAATTGGCTTCGCGACCAAATACCCCGCCGCAAACATCTCCATTCGCGCGTCCAAATTATCGATGTAATTCAGCGCCATCGCTTCCGGGGTTTTCGGGCTGACCGGTGACCCGAACTGCGCCTCCCCGTGATGGGCGCCGATGAGGTGGAGCAGGTGCAAACGCACATCTTCCGAGGCCGGCGACAGTCGGCCCCAACTATCGGCGGCCTCCGACGCCTGCAGTTTTCGCCAAAGTGAGTTGACCAACTCAAGACCGATCGAGATGTGCCCCATCAGCTCGCCCCGTTCATCGTAGCCCATCGTGAAGCCGGTTTCCGGCAGGTGGTTCTCCCAAAGCTTCCCGGAATCATGAAAGAGAATCACGGCAATGAGCAGATCACGATTGAGCTGCGGATAGAGAGGAGCGATTTGCGTCGCCAGTCGCATCATCTGTGCGGTGTGCTCGACCAGGCCGCCACGCCGCGCGTGATGATAACTGCGCGCGCCGGCCGTGCGACGAAAGCGGTCACCCCACTCCGCGATGAAGGCGTTGCCTAAAGCCCGCAGCCGCGGATCCTGGATTGATTCCACCCGCTCGGTGATGTGGTTCCAATCGGCTGATTGTCTCGCGCGTAACTCCGGCGGCCCTTGCAGCAACACCGAGATTTCCTGCGCGTTCAACGCGCGCGTTGTCCAGCGCTTCGCATCCAGTCCGAATTGCTGGTGCTGCTGGAACTCGCCCGTGACTTCGATAAAGTCCGAGGCCTGGAGCGAATCGCAGGCTTTGAACTCGGGATGATCGCTCCAGACGCGCAGCGTCATGCGATCGCACGCGTCCGCCAGTCCGAGCTCGCAATATGGTTTGCCCTCGCGTGTGGCCTTGGCTTCCGTGGCGCTCACCTGCACATGCAAACGCGCCGAGACACTGGCGGTCTGCGCTCGGCGCTTCACTTCGCCGATGCTCAGCAAATCCATCACAGATCCCGAGAGAGACGCTACTCTTTCGCCACCCCGATAACGCCGCACGCCAACCGCCCGCCGGCGTCACCCGTGGGCTGCGTTTTCAGGTCGTCGGTCTTCTCGTGCACGATCACGGCATAACCAACAATCGAATTCTTGCCGGCTAGCTTCATGACTTTGTCGGTCCATTCCAAACGCGCTTTCCCAGACGCATCTGCCTCGAGGTTGCCAAGATCACCAGCATGCCGATCCGCCGCGTCGGGAGCGCCGTGCTGATGCTTATCAGGATTAAAGTGGCTTCCAGCCGATTCTGCCTTCGGATCGGAGCAATCGCCAAACTCGTGGACATGGAAGCCATGTTTGCCGGGAGCGAGGCCGGTGACATCCGCCACCACCTTCACTTCATTCCCCGCTTTCGTGAAAGTCACAGTACCTGTCACCTTGCTGCCAGAAGCAGAGTTCAAGACTGCGATGGCTTTCTGCACATCATTCTCGTCATGCGCTCGAGAGAGATCAGGAGAGGCGCAAAACGTCGCGAAAACTGCAAGGACAGGAAGGAATCTTTTCATACTGGATGATACACCCGCTCCGACAGCGAAGTAAACGCGACGGTTCAAAACAAGCTTCCAGCCTGTGTTCCGCTAGTCGATCATGCGCTGCTCGATCCCTGCGTAAGCGTCGATCCGCCGATCACGCAAAAAAGGCCAGTGGGTGCGGTGTTCATCCACACGACCCCACTCAACATCGGCCAGCACGATCTCTTCCTGATCGATACTCCCCTTTGCGATGATCTCGCCGCTCGGCGCGCATAGAAAGCTTTGTCCCCAGAACTCGATCCCGGATCCACCCGCGGGCGATTCATGGCCCACGCGGTTCACGGCCGCAACGAAGCAGCCGTTCGCGATCGCGTGGCTGCGCTGCATCGTTTCCCAACTAGAGTGCTGCGCCTTTCCGTATTTCTCTTTCTCCGCGGGATGCCAGCCGATGGCGGTCGGATAAAATAGAAGCTGCGCCCCACGCAAAGCGGTCAGTCGCGCCGCTTCCGGATACCACTGATCCCAGCAAACGCAGACACCGATGTTGCCGCGTTGGGTAGGCCAGGCTTTGAACCCGAGATCGCCCGGCGTGAAGTAAAACTTCTCGTAAAATGCCGGGTCATCCGGGATGTGCATCTTGCGATATTTCCCCAAAAACTTGCCGTCAGAATCGATGATCGCAGCCGTGTTGTGGTAAACGCCGGCCGCTCTTTTTTCGAACAAGGAAGCGACAATGACCACCTTGTGTTCTCGGGCTACTTGTTCCAGGCGCGTTGTCGTCGGACCCGGCACCGCTTCCGCCAGGGCAAAGTTGGCGTGGTCTTCGGACTGGCAAAAATACTGCGAACGAAACAGCTCCGGCAGGCACACGATCTCGGCGCCTTTACCGGCCGCTTCCCCGATGAAGGCAATGGCCGCCTCCAGATTAGCGGCCGGATCGGCGTCGCAGCGCATCTGCACCAAGGCGACTTTTGTCGCCTCTGTAGCGGCGGTTTGTGACCGCCGTTCTCCGTGATTCGGTTGACTCACTGTCTAGGAAGACGGCGGTCATAGACCGCCGCTCAGAAGAAATCCGACCGCTACTTCACCGAATCGGCCGGGACGATCTTGATGCTTTCAACCGCGACGCGCTTGGTTGGCTTGCTCTTCTCACCGCCGCCGCTCATCGCCGTTTCGATGTCGCCAAGCTTGCCGAGGACGTCGTCCCCTTTAATGACTTTGCCGAAGGTGGTGTATTGCCCATCGAGGCGGTTCACATTCGCCAGACAGATGAAGAATTGACTGCCGGCAGAATCTGGATCGCTTGAGCGCGCCATCGAAAGCACGCCTCGTTCGTGCGACTTTTTGTTGAACTCCGCCTTGATCTTGTAACCGGGATCGCCTGTGCCCCAGCGGCTTTCTTTCGACGGGTCTTTCGTCAGCGGATCGCCGCCCTGGATCATGAAGCCCTTCACGATGCGATGAAACGCCGTCCCATCATAAAATCCTTGGCGCGCCAGTTTCTTGAAGTTTTCGACTGTCGCTGGTGCCACGTCGGGCCAGAACTCGGCGACCATCTCGCCTTCGCTGGTGGTGATGACTGCGACTTCGTTGGCGGCCGGGCTGGATGATGGGGTCATGGTTGGTGAAGGTGTGGCAATACTGGCTGGGTCCTGGCTGCGCGCATTTGCCGCAACGAGGAGGAGTCCCGCCAGGCAACCGAGCATGATCGATTTCATGCGGAGACCAGTGACACGATCCCGCCGCGGTGTCACGCAGTTTGCCGCTTCGTTACGGCTGAGGCCCGGGCTCACGGCGATTTCAGAGTATGTTCGCCTTTTTTTCGAACCGGCTCGGCTGTCTTGGGTCGATCGGAGTTTCAGTCATTGGCACGATCGTTCTGCTGGCACTGATGCGCGGCTGCAGTGGCGGCTGGTAGACCAGCTGGGCGAACATCGAACATCGAAGTGGAGAAAAGCGATGCGCGATCACCCTTCGATGTTCGGCGTTTCCCCTCAGCCTTCCACGGCCGCGTGATATTCCTGTAGCGTCTTCACCTGGAGGCTCGTCTTCTGCAGGGAGCGGATCCCATTCACGCTCGCCTGCGCCGCGCGCATTGTCGTGAGGATGGGGATCTTCGAAATC
>JACCXA010000210.1 GCA_013697365.1 Chthoniobacterales bacterium | reverse complement strand
GTTGCCCTGCGCGAGCCGCACGCGCGGGTTGCGTGATAGCTGGGCAAGCAGACGTCGATCTCGCTCCGGCTGCTCGGGCCTGATCCACCCGGCGACTTCAGGTGGCTGGGCGCCTGCGAAAAACCACTGAAAACCCTGCTCGCGCATCCAAGCGGCAGACTCTTCCGTGGACATGTCACGCGTGTAAAGCTCGCGCGTGAACGTCTTCAACCTCGCGCGAAACTCCGGGTCAGCGCGCTCGATCGCAGCGGCCAGATTCGTATGCTGCGTCTGGTGTCCGGTGAAATACGGCAGCCAGAGCACGGCATCGTAGCCGAGAGGCTGCTCGTAATCGAAATGCGCCCGGCCGGCGATCAGTTCGTCCGGGGGAATGTGCTCGCGAATCCACGCCATCAAGCGCAAGTCAGCGGGCAGAACGAAGCGGCTGGAGGCTGGCACCGGTGGCAATCGCGCAATGTTCCAGGCACTGAAGCCGAGTGCGAGCGCACCGAGAGCGAGATTCCACGAAAGCCTTTTCGAAAGCTGAAACGCGCCGCAGCAAAGCCCTACTGCAACGCCTGTGACAACAGCTACTGGGATGTGCATCACGTAGGTCCAATAAATCTCGTCCAGGAGCCCGGCTCGCTGAAGACCAATGAAGGAGGGGTTCATCACCACGAGCAGCGCGAGCCATCCGAGCACGTACCAGGGCGCACCGCGCCGGCAGCGCAGGAGGAGCGCGAGCGCTCCGCTTATTGTCACGACCGCGAGCGCGGCCTTCGGGAGCGTGGCGTAAAACGGATGCGCCAATTGAAGCAAGCTCGATTTAGGAGCGCCGAAAGCGGCCGGATTTGCGGGAGGCGCTTCGAAAATTGCGCGTTGGAGAACCCTGCCCGTTTTCGCTTCCATGACGGCTGCGAGGCGTGGGGCAGCAAGCGCGACTGCGAACGCCGCAAACAGCAAGCTGCGCGAACTCAGCCGCACTACAGCGGCCCGGCGGTCCACGTTCCTTAAGAGCAGCGCGCGCGTCACCCGGAAGACGAAGAACGCGCCCGCGAGAACGGCGAAGATTATCCCGGTCTTATATTGCGCGAGCACCACGCCCGCTGCCGTCACAGCGCAGAGTAAACCGGGGAGGACATCGTGCCTGCGAGCTGCGCTCCGCAGGTAAATCGTCAGCAGAACCAGCGGAGGCGACATAGCGGCAAAGCCCGTCAACAAAGTCCACCGCCCCGGCAAATCATAAGACTGAAGTTGTCCGGAATGGAGCGCCCAAACTGCGACCGCGAAGACGCCCCCCCACGTGCTGCTTGTCCAGAGTCGAACGATCGGCACCAAGGCAGCAGCTACGCAGACTCCCATCAATCGCGCCATCAGAAAGACCGCGGCCGCGCCATCGGTTCCCCACATCCAGGCGAAAAGCGTTGCGATGGCGTGGAAGCCGAAATGATATGTGAACGTTTCCGCGTCACTGGAGGGGGCCCACGAGTCGAAGAGACCGCGATGCTCGAGCAGGAGTTGCACGATGAGACTGTGTTGTGGTGAATCGATTCCCGGCGGAACACTCCAGCCCCAGGTCGCCTGGAAGCGCGTGATCAGGAGGATCGCGAGCAAGAGTCCCAGGGCCACGTGCGGCACCCACACCTGGAGAGGTGCGGGCTGCCGTCGCGAAGGATTCCAACCGGCGAGGCAGTAGCCGAGTCCGGCCAGTGCGATCAGGATCCAGGGGGTGAGGGGCGGCAGCTTGAGACCGAAAAGTTTGCACCAGGTGAAAAGCAAAACGCAGAACGCGATCGTCACGCCCGGCGCGAGCGAGAGCCGTGAAACCAAATCGAGTCGCCGGGGTGGAACACACCAGCGCAGAAGCGCCATCCCCGGGAGAAGCAACAAGGCAAGCGCGGCAATTACCGCGAGGAACACTTCACCGACGCTATTCCACATGCCTGCGCTTCGTTAGCGCTCAACCGAGCATAGAGGTAGCGCGGCTAGGAGATGATGTTCCACTTGCTCCGCCGCGTGCGCGCGTCGATCTGCCACAAGCGGCAACCACCGAGGAAAGCGTTCCGGTTGTGGCCCAGCTCCGTGCCATCCGGGAGCTTCTCGAGTTGTTTCGCATTCCCACCGCCGAGCACGACGTAATCGGCCACCAAGGCGAGCTTCAACTGCGCGACCACGGCCAGCACTTCTCGCTGCCAGGTCTTGCGGCCGAGTCTGGCCAGGCCGGCTTTACCGAGAACAAGCTCAATCCGCTCCACGCCAGGATACGGCAGGTCGCCGAGCTCGAGGGGGAGGACATTATGATCCCAAAGCAGGGTCGAGCCGAGGCCTGTGCCGAGGCCGAGAAAGAGCATGCGCCGGCCGCGAAAACTTCCCAGCGCCTGCATGGCCGCATCGTTGATGACGCGGGTCGGTTTGCCTAACGACTTCTGGAAATCCCAGCCGACCCAACCCGGAGCCAGATTCTTCGGGTCTTTCATGATCTGCCCCTTCGCGATGACGGAAGGAAAGCCGAGCGAAACCGCATCGAATTCCCAATCCCCGGCGACTTCCTTGATCTCGCTCGTGAGCTGCTTCGGCGTCAGCTTCAATCCGGAAGCGAACTTCCGCCGCTCCGTTCGCGAGACCATCAGCTTGACGTGCGTGCCGCCGATGTCGACCGCGAGAATTTTTTTCATGAGCGTGCTTTCGGCATGGTGATAAGAGGCGCCAGCTTGACCGCCGACGCTTTCTGGGATTCCGCGAGCTTGCGGGCCTGTTTTCGGGAACGCTCGCGGAAGTGAGCCTGCGCCTGAGAGGTTGGCTGGCCTTCTTCACCTCGCAGGCGGATGTAGGTGCCATCGGCTTGCAGCTCGCGTGCTTTCACGTGGTCGTTGAGGAAACGCGGCAGAATGTCGTCGATAATTTCGGCGCGCAACGCAGGATCCTCGATCGGGAATGCGAGTTCGACGCGCCGGATGAAATTGCGCGGCATCCAATCCGCGCTGGCCAGATACAGCGCGTGTTCGCCGCCGTTTTCGAAGAAGTAGACCCGGCTGTGCTCCAGGAAGCGCCCCACGATGCTAATGACGCGGATGTTCTCGCTCAGACCGCCTACCTTCGGCCGCAAACAGCAGATGCCGCGAACGATCAGGTCTATTTTCACGCCCGCGCAGGAGGCTTCGTACAGCTTTTCAATGATCTCCTGATCGACGAGGGAGTTGAGTTTCACGATGATCCGCCCGCCACGCTCCGCCTGGGCGTGATCGCGCTCGCGCTCGATGAATCCGATTACCCGCCTCTTCAGGTCGAATGGGGCCACGAGCAGCTTTTCCATTCCGGGATAACTTGCGAGACCGGTCAGGGTATTGAAGACAATCGCCACCTCTTCCGTGACCGCCGGATTGGTCGTGAGCAGACTAAAATCCGTATAGGTGCGCGCAGTCCGCGGATGATAATTGCCCGTGCCGAGGTGCACGTAATGACGCAACCGATCATTATCGCGCCGGACGATCAGCAGCATCTTGCAATGCGTCTTAAGACCCACCACTCCGTAGACCACGTGGGCGCCGGCTTCTTCCAAGCGACGCGCCCATTTGATGTTGGCGGCTTCGTCGAAGCGCGCACGCAATTCCACCAGAGCCGTGACCTGCTTGCCCGCGTTCGCCGCATCGATCAGGGCCTCGACAATCGGCGAATCGCCGCTCGTCCGGTAAAGGGTAATCTTCAACGCATAAACATGCGGATCTTCCGCCGCGTTCTCGATCAACTCGACGATCGGATCGAAGCTTTCGTAAGGGTGATGCAGTAGCACATCCTGCTTGCGCATCACCTCGAAGAGGTCCGCATGCGGCGGTAAAACCGGATCACGCGCGGGCTGGAAGACGCGATCTTTCAGATTCGCAAAGGCATCATTCGCGACCAATGGTGCCAGATGCGTCATGGTGAGGGGGCCGTGCAACTTGTAGAGATCCGCTTCCGAAAGATGGAAGAATTCCAGGAGCTGCTCGCGAAAATCCCGTGGGCAATCGGCTTCCACTTCCAGCCGGACAGCGTCACCCCGGCTTGATCGGCGAAGTTCCTGCTCGATGCTGCGCAACAGATTATCTGCTTCTTCCTCGTCAATGTAGAGGTCGCTGTTGCGCGTGACACGGAAGGCGTGCACGCCATCGAGGATGAGCCCGGGAAAAAGATCGGCGATGTTTTGTTTGATGAGCGCGGCCAGATAGATGTAATCCCATGGTTCGTCCTCGGCCTTTCCGCGCGGCATCAGGATCAGACGCGGAAGGACGCGCGGCACCTGGACAATGGCGTAAAGGAGCTCCCCGCTTTTCTCCGCGCGCGCGCGGACAAGAAGGTTGTGACTCTTGTTCAGGAGCTGCGGGAATGGATGGCTCGCATCGACCGCCAGAGGCGTGAGCATCGGGAAAACTTCATCCTGAAAATAGCGGCGCGCCCAGGCGGCGCGTTTGGAGCCGAGGTGCGCGACGTCATGCACACGAATGCCGCTCCTGGCGAGCGCGGGCGTTAGCTCATCGCGCCACAAAGAATATTGCGCCGCGACCATCTCATGCGCCGTGCGCTGAATGGCGTTGAAGGTGTCGGTCGGCGTGAGACCATCGGGGCCGACGTCGCTCGTTTCGCTTGCGATCTGTTGCTTAATTCCAGCGACCCGGATCTCGAAAAACTCATCCAGGTTCGAGCTGACAATGGTCAGAAACTTCACCCGCTCGATGAGCGGCTGCGTTGGGTCCTGGGCCTCTTCCAGAACGCGACGGTTAAACTCCAGCCAGCTCAGTTCCCGATTAATGAAGTTTTCCGGGGCGGAAAAGTTACGCAGTTCGGGCGCGCTTTTGGAGTCGGGCAGCGGGACGATGTTGGTCGGTTCTTCGGACGTCGGGGAATGGGCTTTGGACGGCATTACGCAGCAGGGCCTTCTATAGGGGAAGCTCGTTAGCTTCCCGTGTTTCAAACTGGGGAAACTAACAGCTTCCCAGCGAGGCGCATCTTGCAGCCGGTCAGGGGACAGAGATTACTCGCCAAAGATTCGTCCGAAAACTCCGCGCTTTTCCGGCTTCGCTCCGACTGTCGCGGGTGCCCAGCATTCCACGATCTCCAGGGCCAGAAAACGGAACAGGGTAAGCCGCGCAAACTTTAGGTCGAGGCGCAGATTCTTCGCAATTTGGGCAATGGAACGCGAGCCGTTGAACTGCGAAGCGAACTGCGCCTCGGCAACCGTCAGGCGCAGGCGTTGCACGCGATCGAAACCATCCCGCGTATATGCGGGAATGGAGGCGGGATCGTAATCGGCCTGCGTGCCGAGCTCGTGGTGTTGGATAAAACGCAACGTGCCCAGCACCCAATGATCCACGTCGTCCTCCGCTGGGACTCCCTCGGTGTAACTCGGCAGCTCAGCGCTTTGCTCGAAAATGAAGCGCACGCGCGGCGCACACCAGAGCTGAGCGAAAAGCTTTTGGCCGTAGTGCTGCACCAGTTGCATGGCCGGTTCGCGAATAATCAACTCCTCCTGGGCCAGGGAAACGAACAAGGGCCGGCCCGTTTCACGCTGTTGTTGCCGCGCTCCCTCGACCTTTTCCTCGTCAATGTTCACGAGCGTGATGGGAGCCTCGGAGCAATAAAGCTGCGGATCGCGAGTTGTCGCGAGGATGATCTGACCCGCGCGCGCCAGCAGCTCGACAGGTTCATTGTTCCAGAAAGAACGCAACGTGCCGGTCAGTTTCTCACTCGCGATCGTGTGCAGGGCCCAGTTCAGAGAAAAGAAGCTGGTGTCACCGCAGAAATAAGCGCCTTCAACTGGAAGCGGCATGTTTGCCTGCTGGGGCACGGTCGATAGCTCGGGCTGCGGCGGCTCCGGCTGGAAACTCATCGCAGATGTCGGGAGCTCGACTTCCGGCCAGGGCGCAGCCGCGGACGGCGCCGCACTCCACCATCCATCATCTTCGGATGCCTTGCTCGAAGGGGGCGTGGCGATCTCGGCTGGTAGGACTTCTGGCTGGGCTTCGACAAAATTCTCAGCGCTCGGGTCGTCGCTCTTTGGCGGAGCTTCGGTGGATTCCGACGCTGTCTCGCTCGGTCCTCCGTTCTCCGGCATGGGCGCGTCCGGCGCCTCGACGGCGGCGGATGGTGTCTCTGCCGAGGGCGCGGCGGCTACCGGCGGCACTGCCGGTTTCTCCTTCGGCATATATGTTTCCACCGTCTTCAGTAATAAATCCGACGTGAACGGTTTGTTCAGGGAACCGATCACGTTCGGGTTTTGGCTGGAATCGGACGGCAAATCTGTGCCGAAGCCAGACATATAGACAACCGGCAGCTCGCGTGTGGCAGCGTTCTCAATCAGCGCAGTCAGGACTTCGTCGCCCTTCATGTCCGGCAGCACGTAATCGAGCAGGATAAGAAGCGGAATTTGGCGCGCTGCCGCCGCCAGGCCTTCTGCCGCCGTTGGCGCGGCAACGACCTCATAATTTGCCTCCACTAGAATCTCCTTCACGAAGTTCAGAAGCATCACGCTGTCATCGATCACCAACACTCTGCGCTTGCCGGGCGCGCTGCCTTCGCTTCCCGCAGCGGGTGTCACGTCGCCCCCTTCCTCATCGATCTTCCGAACGGCTTCCAGAAGCAGCATCTGCCAGTCGAGTTCAATCGAACGAGTGCTCTCGCCGGTGCCTGATACCTCGGAGATCATGCCGCCCTTCCAATTGACGATCTCGTTGAACGCATCGACGCCCGTCTTGCCGGGCGCAGTGGCATGACGCACCTGGCCCTTCTCGAAAAAGACCCGGGCTTTCTCGCCGCGCGGCCCAGTGAATTCGAGGGCCGAAGTTGCTCCGCTCATGCACTTCAGCTGGATGATGTCGGCGATATGAAGGTCGCTCAGCGTCCCCTGAAATTTGTCTTCCTGTTCGCCACCTGCATGAAGCAGGGCGCTGGCGAGAAGGACGAAGTCCTGGTGCGGAAACGGTTTCTCGAGGAAATGGATTGCACCCAGTCCTGCCGCCTGCTCTCGATGGGCCGCCGTCAGCACGATCGCGCGCGCCTGAGGATGACTCGTGCGCAGATCGTAGAAATCCTGGCCCAGGTCGTACGTCGCATCGATGTCGAGCACGAAGAGGTCGGGCTTCTGACGGACCACGATATGTTGCGCTTCCTCCAAGCTGCGCGCGATGTCGACCTGAGCCTGCGGTGCTGCCTCATGGAGCGCGGCACGAATTCTGGCCGCGAGTGTTTCGTCCGGAGCCAGGACTAAAACGCGACTGTTTTGTTCGGAGGAAAGGGGCGACGGCGTCGACGTAGATTGATTCACAATGCAACTGGCGTGAGAGAACCGCCGCGTCGAGCTACGGGACTTGGTGCCTCCTTAGAGATGCCCGCTTCTCACCAAAATGGAAAGCACTTTTCTCAGCGCGCCGAACCTTCCACAGGTTCGGCCCGCTGCAACCCATCCTCTTCGCTGCGCTCGCTCCGAGCGCCGCGGTCCTTACCGGGTGACGGTGCTAACGGAGGCCGAGCGGCCGCTGGGCGCCCGCACCGTGGTCGTGCAGCTACTGAAGACCGCGAGGATCAAAACGGCACCGAGAGTCGAGAAAAGAAGTGTTCGCATACCTTCGATTCGGGCGAACCCTCTGAGGTGGGTGTCTCTTTTTTCGTGCTGATTTAACGGGCTTGGAAGCGTTCTGCGAGCGCTCGCCGACTGATTTTGCCACGTGCCGTGACCGGCATCTCATCAAGAAAGTAGATGTGCCGCGGCACCTGCCAGCCGCTCAGTCGATCCCGGAGAAACTCAAGAAGTTCCACCTCCCGGAGGCCGCTCTCGACGACAACGCAGGCCGCGACCTCTTCATTTCGTAACGCAGAAGGACGACCAAAAACGACCGCCGCCCGAACGCCTTCGATCGCGAGCAACGCCGCCTCTACTTCCGCTGGATGCACCTTCCTGCCAGCAACGTTGATGACATCGGAAACGCGGCCAACAATCCGAAACCCGCCCGAGTCCGGCGCGAGGAGATCGTCTGGCATAAAGAAGCCGCCGCCGAGGTTCGCGTCGTCGCTGTCTGGAAAATAGCCGTCACCAGCGGCGGCCGATTGCACGCGAACACGACTCGCCGCGCTCCCAGCATCGAGTAATTCCAGGTGCACGTCCCGCATTGGTTGGCCGACAAACCCCTCCTCGATGAGAAGGGCGTCGCGGTCGTAACAGATGCCTCCGCACTCCGATGATCCGTAAAATGAGTGGATCGGCCGCCCAAAATTCTGCCGGAAACTGTGTGCAATCGGAAGAGGTAAAGGCGCACCGGCAGAAATGCAGAGCCGGAGGTTCGGCAAGGGTGGAACTTCTTCCAACCCGCCGAATGCCTGGTAGAAAACCGGCATGCCGGCAAAGACCGTCGCGTTTGTCTGCGCGAGATCGTGTAAAACTGCCCGCGGCATTCGGTCTTGGGTCAGCACCAGAGCCACCCCGCGCGCCAGCAGTGGTGTCAGCAGGTTGCTAAAGCCGTACGAATGCGAGACCGGGACGACGCCGAAATTGAGGTCCCGGCCGGTCAGGCCCATCGTGTCGCAAATTTGCGTGCAATCGGCCAGGAGCTGCTCGCTGCGGAAACGAATCGCGCGCGGTGCAGCGGTCGTGCCCGAGGTTAACTTCAGCAGTACCGGGGGTTGCTGGTTCCAGTCGACTGGCGGTGCCGCCATTTCAGTGATCTCAATTTGGCCGCAGCGCTCCGCGACCAGTCCCGCAGCGTGACAAACGGCAAGGGCAACGGCGTGTTCTTGCGGGCCGCTTGCTGCGTCGAGCGGAAGCACCACGAGCTCCCGACTGAGGCAGGCAAGGAGCAACGCAGGCCACGATGGGTGATTGCCGATCTGGATTCCTATCACGGTCCCCGATGGGAAGTGGGCGAGATCCGTGCGTTTCAGGAGCTCCGCTTCAGCGTCGATTTCGTCGAATGTGCGTGACACTTCCCCGCTGGTGGTGAAAACCGCCGGGTCACCGCCGCGCCTGTGCCGGGTTTCGCTCCACGCTTCGAGCAGAGCATCGGCTGAGTTCATCATGTCGAGAAGGGCGATGGCGCGGGACGCGGACGCCGACAGCGGGGAAGACTGGCAACCCAACCCTTGCGCCCCCGCTGGAGCACGGTAGCTTCGGGACTCCTTTTTTGACCATGAAAGCGGACATCCATCCTGTTTACAACGAGACCGAAATTTCCTGCGCCTGCGGAGCCGTCTACCGCACCCGCTCGACCAAGCAGGACATCAAGATCGGTATTTGTGCAGCCTGTCATCCGTTCTTCACTGGCGAACAGAAGTTCGTTGACACGGCCGGACGCGTCGAGAAATTTACCCGTCGCTACGGCAGTACGAAAGCGACGCGCGCACAAAAATCCTAGCTACGCAGGAGCGGAAGCGGCGGCCCCCCGGCCGCCGCTGCTTTTTGTACTTATTTCGACGACTCCGAAGCACCGCCTGCCTTCATGGACTTTCAAAGTTTGATCGAGCGCAAGCGCATCCGCTTTGAAGAACTCGAACGTGAAATTGCTGACCCGGCGCTTTTCGAAAATCGAAAACGCGCGAGCGAGACCATGCGCGAGCATTCCGCGGTCAAGCGGATGCTGACCCTTGCCACCGAGCTGGAGACCGCGCGCCGGCAACTGGAAGACAATCGCGAGTTAGCCGCTTCCGCCGACCCCGAGTTGGCGCAGATGGCGCAGGAAGAAATTCCCGATTTGGAGAAGCGCGTCGCCAGTCTCGAGCAGGAATTCCAGATTGCACTTCTCCCGGCGGACGAGAACGAAAACCGCGACGCGATTATCGAAATTCGCGCGGGGACGGGCGGGAGCGAAGCTGCCATTTTCGCGGCCGATCTTTACCGGATGTATAATCGCTACGCGGAAGCGGCCGGATTGAAAATGGAGGATCTGGAATCGAGTCCCTCAGAGATGGGCGGGTTGCGGGAGGCAATCTTCAAGGTCTCGGGCGAAAACGTTTTCCGGAAACTGCGTTTCGAAATGGGTGTGCATCGCGTGCAACGCGTGCCGGCCACCGAAGCTCAGGGCCGAATCCACACTTCCACCGCGACCGTGGCGGTCCTGCCCGAAGCGGAAGACATCGATATCGACCTGAAACCGGAAGATCTCCGGATCGAGGTCTGCCGCTCCGGCGGTCCCGGCGGCCAGGGCGTCAACACGACCGATTCCGCTGTGCAGATTATGCACATCCCCACCGGACGGATCGTTCGTTGCCAGGACGGCCGCAGCCAGCAGAAGAACAAGGAGAAGGCGTTGAGCATCATGCGCGCGCGTCTGCTCGAAGATAAGCAGCGCGAAGAAGAGGCGAAGTACTCGGCGCATCGTAAAACGCAGATCGGGTCTGGCGGCCGCGAAGAAAAAATCCGGACCTACAACTTCCCACAGAATCGCATCACGGATCACCGCATCGGCCTCACCCACTACAATCTTGATCGCGTGATCGAAGGCGATCTCGGCGAGATGATCGCTGCGCTTCAGACAGCCGACCTGCAGGAACGGCTCAAGGAATCCGCACTCACGGCCTAACGATGCCTGCGTCTGAAGACGATCTCTGGCGCGAGCAATGCCGCCAGCAGCTTGCTCGTGATGTCCTGACCCGGATCAAGTACGGTTTTTGTCACGTGCACAAGCCGGTCCTGGATGATGTCGGGATGCGCGCGTTTGCCACGATGACGCAATACCGCACGTGGTGCGCGACATTGCCCATCTACCTGGGATATCGCCCGGCTTCGAAGCGGGCTTGAAATGCCGGAAAGCAAATTCACTCCTGCTCAGGCAGAGGAGCTCGCGTCCGCTTTTGCAGCGGAAGAGGTCGATTACCTCTTCATCGGGAAGAGCGGCGCGATCCTGCTCGGTTATCCCGATACCACTCAGGATGTGGACATCTTTTTGCCCAAGTCCCAGAAAAACGCCGACCGGGTCCTACGCGCGTTACGCAAACTCGGGTTTGAACTAGATCCAACGCTGGTGGTTTCCATTCTGACCGGGAGCGAAATCGTTTTGATGAAGTCAGGACCTTTCGCGCTAGATCTCATCCACTCACCTGACGGAATCGAGAGCTTCGAAGCAGCCCGAAGCAGACGCGTCATTGAAGGCGGACGATTTCCAGTCGCGTCCTTGAGCGATATCATCGCCAGTAAACGCGCTACCGGCCGGGTGAAAGACATCGCCGATATCCGTCGCCTGGAGCAGTTTCGAGAGGAATACTCGCGCCGGAGTCAGCAATGACTCTGCTCGAGGTCCTCCAATCCACGACCGCTTACTTCGCGAAGCGTGAAATCGAAAGCCCGCGCCTGAATGCCGAACATCTGCTCGCGCATTCGTTAGGCCGGAAACGGATCGAGCTTTACCTCGAGTTCGAGCGCGCCCTCGACGAAGCAGAGCTGGCACCCTTGCGTGAGCTGGTGCGGCGGCGCGGGCAGGGTGAACCACTGCAGCATCTGCTCGGAACGGTCGAGTTCTGCGGGCGCACATTCGTTTGCGACAAACGCGCGCTCATTCCACGCCCGGAGACGGAAGAACTTGTCGAGCATCTTCTCAAATCAGAAATCGGAAAGCAGAAACCAGAAATCCTGGATGTCGGCACCGGCAGTGGCGTGATCGCATTGAGCCTCGCGGCTGCCGTACCAGAAGCGAAGGTGCATGCCATCGATCTGTCCGAAGACGCGCTCGCGCTTGCGCGGCAAAATGCGGAGATGCTTGGTCTCGGCAGCCGCGTCAGTTTCGCGCGCAGCAACTTGCTCCGCGACGTAAAGGGCTCTTTCGATCTCATTGTGGCGAATCTTCCCTATGTCCCAGCTGCGGACGGTCCGACGCTTCCTCGCGAGGTGCTGCACGATCCCGCGCTCGCCATGTTCGGCGGTG
>JACCXA010000209.1 GCA_013697365.1 Chthoniobacterales bacterium | reverse complement strand
ATCGAAGAAAAGCCGATGTGGGGAGGGGGGCCGTTCAATAACCGGCTCTATATTTTCCGTCGCTTATGCGATGGCAGATGATCCGGGGATTGCATCGTCGTCGTGTATTCATCCCCGGAGCGAAGCCGGTCCGGTGTCGCCCGGCCTAGCAAGCCCGCTCACGCTGCGGCATGTGCATCGTCAGGCACTTGCAGGCGCCGCCGGCTTTCAGGAATTCGCTCATTGGAAGCGGATGGCAGGTATACCCGCGGTCACTTAACTGCCTGATGACGGTCTTCGCACCATCCGGCAGAACGATGTCGCGATCAAGCACCACGGCGTTACAGCAAAACCCGGCTGCTTCCTCCTCCGGCACATCGATCAGATTCTGAAGTCGATCGCGAATCGCTCGCTGGCCGTACTCATCAAACGCCGCCGGGAACCACATCGCGCCGCCATCGGGCAACGGGCAAAAGCAAGTGTCGATATGATAAAAGCGCGGGTCGACTAACTCAACCGAGATGACGAGACAACCGAGTAAATCGGCCACGGCCCGATGCGAATTAATATCGGTGCGAAACTTGTATCCGCAGAAAAGAGCATCGCCGCCGAAGAGCGCGTCGCCTTCCCCTTCGAAATAGAGATTCTCCGGCAACCAGACGATTTCGTAGCCGTGCTCCTCCATCCATTTTGCAAAGAGAGGTGCTTCTCCGGCGCGTTCCTGATGGCGAAAATTACTCGGGATAAAGCGACGACCCACGGTCAGTCCAGCATTCGCCGTAAAGACCATATCCGGCAGGCGCTCTTTCCCCGGGATGAGATGGACCTTTGTATCCAGCTTCGAAAGCGCATCAAACAAGCCCTTCCACTGCGCTTTCACCAACGGCGTGTCGGCCCCACGCGCGCGGCTCATCCAGGGATTGATCTCGTACTCGATGCCGTAATGATCCGGCGGACAAAGCAGCAACTCGCGCATGATAGATCGTCTAGGCGGCCGGTTTGCGGTCGGAATTGCTCCCGGCTTTCTCGATGGCTTCCACGAGTTCACGCAGAAACGGCTCCACGTCCGCCACCAATCCCACAGCCTGGAACGTCTGCTGGCTGGTCAACCGCGCCACCACCCGCGAATCGATGTCAACGCAAAGAATCTTCACTGTCGCCGGCACCATGTTTACGACCGCAATCGAATGCAGCATTGAGCCCATCATCAGCACCAGGGAAACGCCGCGTAGCTTCTCGCGCATAATACGCTGGGCTTCGACCGTGTCCGTGGTCACGCCGGGAATCGGGCCATCATCGCGGATTGAACCGGAGAGCACGATATCAACTCCGTGACGGACGCAGGCATGCATGATTCCGCGCGCGAGGACCTTCTGCTCGACCGCCTCCGCGATCCCGCCAGCCTGGCGGATTCGATTGATGGCGTGCATGTGGTTTTCGCGGCTCGCATCCGCGACCGAACCTCGCTCGAGGTTTACGCCCAGCGAAGTTCCATATAAGGCGCTCTCCACATCGTAAACGGCCAGCCCATTGCCTGTGAAAAGGCGCTGGACGAAGCCGGCCTCGATCAACTTCACAAGGTGCGCACCTGCGCCGGTGTGGACCACCGACGGCCCCGCCACAACCAGGATTGTGCCGTTCGCTTGCCGGATCTGACGGAACTCGCGGGCCAGTTCCCGGATGATCGCAGTCTTTGGCGTCTCGGCCGAAACGTTCGCGTTGAACTGGAAGACGCTGGTGCGCGCCGTCTCGCGTTGCACGGGCTGCACGCGAATTCCCTGGTGTCCTACGACGGTCTGGTCGCCTTTGCGCACCTCGGAAAATTTGACGCTGCGCGCCTTCCGGCTGTCGTGGTCCACGACGATCGCGCAATCCATCATCGGCGATTCCACGAGCAGATCTTTCGCGTCGAACTGCACATACGTCTGCTGATTCGTTGTCACATAAAAATCATCCGGGAAGACTCCGTCGGTCGGGGCTGGCGCGAGCTGCACATTCTTTCGTTCCAGAACCTCGGCGCCGTGCTGACGGAGCCGCAGGAGGATATCGCCGAGCATCGCATCCGACGCCGCTGAGACCTCGATCCTCGCGTAGCTCTGGTCGACCCGGCTCTGTCCGATCCTGATCTCCGCAATTTTGAAGTTGGCCCCGCGGGTCAGGATTCCATCGAGCACCTTTGGGAGGATCAGTGAATCGATAATGTGACCACGGAGTTCCACGGTTTCGGAAGGCATCGCGACCATCCTAGCCCAAGCGCCGCAGCGCCGCCACCTGCGCGACAGACAAGACCGGGATGTTGTCAGCATTCGTTTCTCATTTAGACCGCGGTGTCTTACTCGGCGGAGATTGACCTATGGACGAAATGGAAAAATCAAATCCGCATGGCGGCTCGCCATCCGAAAAGGCGCGGAAGTCGCTCGGCGAGAAGCTGAACCGGCCGGCCAAGCCGCCACCAACTTTTCCCGGCAAAGAGATCGAAAAAGAAGAGCCACTCGCGCGCCGAGTGACGGACGAAGTGGAGGATCTCTAAAACTCGGGGCCGGAAAATGTAGGGGAAGCTGTCACCTTCCCGATGGGCAAAGGAGACTGACGCAGCTCCTGTGTCGTTTGAGCTTGATCTCGCGCTGCGTCTCGTGCGCGGGAAGATCAAAGCGGAGCACGGCCGTCTCGGCTATGCGGAGAGCGGGCGTCTCGCCTGCTGGGTCTCCACTGGTGGGCTTTGCCGCGTCGCCATTCAGCAGCGAGACGCCCGGTGGCCGCACAGCC
>JACCXA010000205.1 GCA_013697365.1 Chthoniobacterales bacterium | reverse complement strand
TTCGGATCGTGCATCTTTTCCGCAACGTGATCCAGGCCGCGCGCTGGCAGCAACGTGTCCGCGTGGATGAACAAAAGGATGCTGCCGCGCGCATACCGTGCGCCAAGATTTAACTGTTGCGCGCGTTGGCGGCGCGAGCACGAGATTACGCGCGCCCCGGCGGCATTGGCAACCGCGCTGGTGTCGTCGCCGCTCTGCGCATCGACGACGATTATCTCGAAAGGCAGTGCGTCTGACCTGATCGCCGCGATGGTCGTGCCGAGCGTGCTCGCCTCATCCACGGCCGGGATTATGACCGAAAGGAGCGGCTCTTCCGCGTTGCCACGGTCGTCGTTTGCAATCGGCATCATGCTTTTGTCTGAGGAGCAAGGTCTGGCGTTATTCCGATTTCATCCGGAAGCTCGCTGCATGCGGCGGAACGTCGGAACTTCACGCTTCTGAAAAAAGACGCTGTGTGAGCCAGAAGGCTCCGGCGAAGATCACGCCGAACGACCCCGCCTGGATGATACTGCGAGAGACCGGTGTATTTCGCCGCGCCAACATTCCAATAAAGGGCGCGACGACAAGAACAATGCAAGCCTGACCGATCTCAACGCCCGCGTTGAAAGAGAACAAGGACCAGCCGAGCGCCTGACGCGGCAGTTGCATCTCACCCAGGACATTGGCGAAGCCGAAGCCGTGGATGAATCCGAAACCGAAGGCGAAGAGGAGCCGCCAGTCGCGTGTCCCTTCGCGTCCAAGCATCGCATGAGCACCCACGAAGACGATGCTCAGCGCGATCGTCGCCTCGATGAAGCGCGCGGGCGGGTTGAGGATCTGGAGTGTGGCCAGGACGAGCGTGACGCTGTGCGCGAGCGTGAATGCGGTCACAATTTTGAGCAATTGCCCGATCGTCCCCCCGAGGAGAAGCAAACCGATAATGAAGAGGATGTGATCCGGCCCGATGAAGATGTGATGCACGCCTTCGCGCACGAACTGTTTCACGACCGCGACCGTTCCTTGCCGTTGGCTGAGACGATACGTGCCGGCCTCGGCGCCTTGCTCGAAGATGGCCTGCGTATGCAGCATTCCGTCTCGATAGATGTTCAGGAAAGTCTTGTGGCGCGGTTCGGAGGAAAAGAGAGCGCAGCGCACTTTGATCTCTTCGGCGGTCTGGTTCCAAGGCAATTGGAGATGGATTCGGAGATCTTTGCGCCCTGGAAGCGGCTCAACCGTGCGCAACTCAGCGCGAAGTATTTCGCCCTCCGTCGCGACCTCCAGGCGCGAAGCGACCAGCGTCAGCAGGGCAGCTCTCGCGCGCTCCGGCTGGAGAAGCAACGCCTCTTCGTCGCTGCCCGATAATTCGCGCGCGAAATTTTTCGCAGAGCTTTCGAGCGTGGCTTCAATCCCCGCGTTTGTCACACGCAGATCCAGATAACTAACCGGCAGATCGTGAGCGAGTGCTGGCCAGGCAACCAGGAGCGAAGCGGCCCAGAAAAGGGGAGCGCGTGCGCCTCGCACGCTATTTTTGGCGCCCCGCCAAAAACATCTGGGAGCGTGGCTGCGCCAGGAGACTTGCCACGCTCCCCGAGGTGTCGCGCGAGGCGCACGACACCGCGGGCGGGGCGCCCGCGCTCCCCATCTCATGGAGATATCTCCTTCAGCGTTCGCCGGGCGATCTCGCTTTGGAGCAGATCGAAGCCGGGATTCAACGCCAGAGCCCGTCGCAAGTAATCAGCGGCAGCGGCGCGATCGCCCGCTCTGCGCGCGATCATGCCCGCATGGTAAAACAGCTTCGCATCGAGCGTGCCGAGCTTGAGCGCTTCCTTGATTGCGGCCTGCGCTTCTTCTATCCGGTTTGTTTTTAACGCGGTCCAAGCAAGAGCGTCCGCTCCGTAGATATCGTGGCGGCCAGCGTCGTATTCGCCGCGAGCAAGCGCGTAAGCTTCTTCGACCTTGAGGTCATGATCGGCACAATACAGCGCGCTGGCTCGATCGAAGGGCGTGCCGTGCACTTTGCGAGAATGTTCCCCCAGCTGCTCGACTAATTCGTATCGGGTCGCGGCCTCCCGCTCTCGCCCAGCGAGTTGATAAAGGTCTCCGAGCGCAGCCATGAAATTCACCGACGGGGCGATGCGCACTGCCTGCTCATGGAAGTTGATGGCCGCAAGCAAATCGCCGCGCGCGGCGCAGAGGCGTCCCATCGATCCGAGCGCGCGGAAGTAATCCGGCGCGGTCGTCAACGCATCGCGGTAATGACGTTCCGCGCCACCGTAATCACCGGTCGAAAAAACCGTTTCCCCTAGTTGCCACCGATACCAAGCGACCGCCTCCCGCGGGGGCGACGGCGAGTCGAGCAGGAGAATGAGCGCGGTGGAAAAATGCGCGCGCGCCTGATCTGGGCTTCCGCGAAGAGTTGCCAGGCGCGCCAGGCGCGTGTGGGTGCCGATGTTGTTCGCGCCGAGTTTCTCCATTTCACCGAAAACCTCGGTCGCCAGCTCGTAATCGCCCAATTCCAGGCAGGCATCGCCGAGGATCGCGCGCGGTTCGCTTTTCGTGGGATTGAGCTCGACCAAACGCAAGGCATGTCTACGCGCCGCGGCAAAATCGTGATTGGCCAGCTCAGCATGGGCGAGTGCTGTGAGACCGCCGCTATTTTGCTCGGCTCCGATCGCCGCGAGCGAAGCCCGCGCGGCGGCCAGGGCCAGCGGGAGATCATCTTCGTTCCCCGATTCCCGCACGCGCTGGAGATAATAT
>JACCXA010000163.1 GCA_013697365.1 Chthoniobacterales bacterium | reverse complement strand
GGCCGGTGCATGACTTTCGCGAGATTTGGAGTCGCTTCACGCACCAAACGGGGAACCTTCTCGATCAACCAGCAGTCTGCCGTGTCGCAACCAGGCTGATTTCGGAAACGTTCGACGCGCTTTCTGTCAGCGTCTGGCTGCTGGATCACCGGCACGAGCGCTTGACGTTTGCCGCCTCCACTCAATCGGGTCGCGAGACGGCCGACGTCCAACGTGAGATCCCGGTCTCGGACGAGAGCAAGGCGAAGCTGCAAACCCTCGACCAGCCGTTCGACCTGGACCGAGAGGAAGGAGCATGGGCTCTCTTGTTGAAAGCCGCCTCCGAGCCTCTGTTCCAGCACGGCGGAAACCGTGTTTGTGTCCCGTTACGGGCGAGCGAGACACCGCTGGGGCTGGTCGTCCTGGCGGATCGCGTAAACGGGATCCCGTATACCGCCGAAGAGTTCGAGCTTCTCAAGTGCATTGGTGATCAGGTCGCAGCCAGCCTGTTGAATCTTCGCCTTACGCAAGATGTCATGCTTGGGAAGGAACTTGAAGCCTTCCAGACGATATCCGCTTTCTTCGTTCATGATCTCAAAAACGCTGCTTCGACTCTCAGTCTGATGCTGCAGAATTTACCGGTTCACTTCGATGATCCCGCCTTTCGCGCAGACGCGCTGCGGGGCATCGGGCGAACGGCGGATCGAATCAATCAGCTGATCAGTAGCCTGGGCGTGGTGCGTCAAAAGCTTGCGCTCAATCCTGTCGAGTTCGACCTCAATCAACTGGTAGAGGAGGCGCTGGAGAGCCTGAACGGTGCGCCCACCCTGGAACTGGTGAAAGAATTGCAACCCATCCAGAAACTCAGGGCTGACCGGTCCCAAATGCAAAGCGTTGTTACCAACCTGCTCTTGAACGCGCGCGACGCCGTCGAGGAGGAGGGAACCGTGACCGTAAAGACGGCGCAGCGCCAGGATTGGGCAACCCTCACCGTCAGCGATGACGGCTGCGGAATGACCCCGGCGTTTCTGCGCGATTCACTCTTTCGTCCCTTCAGCACCACCAAGAAAAAAGGCCTCGGGATCGGAATGTTCCAATCGAAGATGATTGTGGAGGCGCACGGAGGAAATATTCAGGTGACGAGCGATCCGGGGAAGGGTACGAGCTTTAGCGTCTTCCTGCCGTTGAGACCGGCTGCAGAATGAAAGCGACGCTCCTTATTGTTGACGACGACGAAGAGATCAGGACCCAAATGAAGTGGGCACTGACAAATGATTTCGAGATCATTTTCGCCGACAGCCGGGCGGGGGCACTTGAGAATGTCAGGCAGAAAAAGCCAGCCGTGACGTTGCTCGATCTCGGTTTGCCGCCTAAACCCAACGACCCGGACGAGGGATTGGCGACACTAGGAGAAATCCTTTCGTTCGATCGCAGCGCAAAGGTCATCATCATCTCCGGACAAGGAGAAAAAACGAATGCTTTGCAGGCGGTCGGGGCTGGCGCGTACGATTTTCTCTGCAAGCCGGTGGAGATGGAAGAGCTGAAGCTTCTCCTGCGCCGCTGCATCTATGTCTCTGAATTAGAGACTGAATATCGGAAGCTCCAGCAAAGCGCAGGCAGTGAACCGTTCGAGGAAATGATCGGCACGAGTTCCCAGATGCAGGGAGTCTTTTCATTCATCCGGAAAGTAGCGGGAACAAGCGCGCCTGTCCTCCTGCTGGGCGAGAGTGGGACGGGGAAGGAAATGGCGGCTTTGGCTATCCACCGCCGCAGCCCGCGCAAGGATGGGCCGTTCATTGCCATCAATTGCAACGCCATTCCGGAGAACCTGCTGGAAAGCGAACTCTTCGGTCATGAGAAAGGCTCGTTTACGGGTGCGCACATGCAGCGCAAAGGACTGATCGAGACAGCGGCAGGCGGTTCGCTCTTTCTAGACGAGATCGGAGAGCTGCCTGCCACCATTCAGGTAAAGCTTCTCCGATTTCTCCAGGAACAGCGCTTCCAGCGCGTGGGTGGCCGCCAGGAAATTCAAAGCGACGCACGCGTCATTGCGGCGACAAATGTGGACCTGAAGAACGCCATCGCCGAAAACAAGTTCCGCGAGGATTTGTATTTCCGGCTTGCGGTGGTGGTCATCAAGCTGCCTGCCCTGCGCGAGCGAGGAGATGACACCAGTGTCCTCGCCCGGGAATTCCTCCAGCGGTACGCAGTCCAAAATGGAAAGGCAAATCTGACCTTTTCCCCGGAAGCGCTGCGAGCCATCAATTGCCATCCCTGGCCGGGCAACGTGCGTGAGCTGCAAAATCGGGTGAAGCGAGCCGTCATTATGGCCGATGCCAGACGGCTGACGGAAGGGGATCTGGAGTTATCGGATGTCCGGGACGGCCCGGCAGGGATGACGCTCAAGGAAGCGCGCGAGAACGTGGAGAAGGAGCTTGTGCTGCAAACTCTGCAACGTCATCTGGGGCGGATTAGCTCGGCGGCCCTGGAGTTGGGCATCAGCCGGCCGACGCTGTACGAATTGATGGAGAAGCTGGGCATTCAGAAGAAGTCATCCGGGGCCTCCTCGACTCCCGAAGATTAAGTAGCCATGTCTGATGCGCTACGCTAGAGCCGCGCCGATTACTCAGGTGGCTCCGTCATTTTCAGGCTCCTCACCCTTGAAACGCCGACGTTAATGGGCGCTGGTGGGCGAGTGAACAACGAACGATTGTTTCGGCAAAGATGATGCAAAACTTGAAATTGATTTTACGCCGAATTCTTCCTGCCCTGTTAGCGCTGACGATGGCAGCGGGCTGCACCGCCGAAACCCGTAAGAATCGGCATTTGAACCGGGCCGAAAAATATTTCGAGGCGGGTGAATACGAGAAGGCAAAGATTGAGTATCTCAATGTCCTTCGCCTTGACCAACTGAACATCAAGGCGTTCCAACGAATGGGCGCCATCTGGTCGGCGCAAGGAGCGCCGCTTCGGGCCGGACCGTTTCTAGTTCGCGCACGCGAACTCGCGCCCGATGACACCGATAATCGGCTGAAGCTTGCGCGCGTTTTTCTCGCCGTCAGTGCGTTTGCCGAGACGCGGAAGGAAACCCTCACCGTCCTGGAACAATCACCGTCGAATGGCGAGGCGATTTTGCTCCTTTCGGAAGCCTCGCGGACAGCCGATGAGGTGGCTGCGTTCGAGCAGCAACTCCAGAAGTTTCCCGACCGGAACACCGTAGCGTTCCATCTGGCCGCGGCCACGCTTGCCTTGCGTAAAACCGACCTGCCTGCGGCCGAGGAGGCGCTAGGCAAGGCGGTGAGCGCTGACCCGAAGTCGTCGCTTGCCCACTCCGCTCTTGCGACGTTGCACCTGTTCAAAAAGGATCGTGCGAAGGCGTCCGAAGAGTTGAAGAATGCAGCCGAACTTGCTCCCCTTCGATCAAATGAGCGCGTCCAGTATGCCGACTTTCAAGCGCAAACTGGTGCCCGCACGGAGGCCACTGCCTCCCTTCAGGCTTTAACTTCGGAAGCGCCAGATTTTCTTCCCGCGTGGCGACTGCTGGCGCAGATCGCGTTCGACGAAAAGAAATTCGATGAGGCTCTCGTGCTCCTCGACAACGTCTTTCGTCAGGATCCGGATAATCCCGACAGCAGAATGCTGGAAGCGCAGGTCCGGCTCTCGAAGGGTGAGGGAGCGAAGGCGGTAGAGGGTTTGGAGCGTCTCGACAAGGCATACCCAGACGCTCCTGCGTTGAAGTTCCAACTCGCGCGTGCGCACCTTTTGAACAACAACCCAAGTGCTGCGGCTGGCGTGCTGAATGAAGCGCTCGCGAAAAACCCGGACTTTGTCGATGCGACCCTGCTCCTGGCGGAGGTCAACCTGCGGAGTGGGAACGCTCCAGCGACAATTGAGGCTCTTGAGGGTCTGTTAAAGAAACAGCTGCACCAGCCACAGGCCGAATTGTTACTGGCTGAGGCCTATCGAGTCACCGGGCGCCTGGATGACGCAGTGGCGGTTTTCCGAAACCAGATCGGTCTCGCGCCAAATAATGCCCAGGCTCACCTTTCCCT
>JACCXA010000104.1 GCA_013697365.1 Chthoniobacterales bacterium | reverse complement strand
TGGTGGGACTGTTCGAGCAGGACATTTCCACGACGGTGCATCCAACCGTGATACTCCGTCAGTCGCTTCATCTGAATACGGGGCTTCTTGAGTGGCAGCTTCGCAGGTTCAACCGCAAGGCAGAATGATCGCACCGGGCACACGGAACATTTGGGTTGGCCCGAAACGCAGATCAGCGCGCCCAGATCGATGAGGGCGGAATTGTAGTCGGCAGCAGCGCTCGGTGGCAGAAGCGCGGTGGCGAGGCTCCATAGTTTCTCTTGTCCCGGGTTCGAATCGATTCTGATTTGCAGGTTCGATAACCTGGCGAGAACGCGAGCGGTGTTTGCTTCAACGATCGGGACCGCTTGATCGAAGGCGAAGGTCGCGACCGCGTTCGCAGTGTAACGCCCGAGGCCAGGAAGCTTCCGGATATCCGCGTTCGATTCCGGAAAGACACCTTTGTGAACGGCGGCGACCGCCTCCGCAGCGGCGTGGAGGTTCCGGGCGCGGGCGTAGTAACCGAGACCCTGCCAGGCGTGCAGAACGTCGGATTCCGACGCGGCCGCCAGGCTTTCGAAATTCGGGAACCGCCGGAGCCACGCTCTATAATATAAGAGCACGGTCGCGACCTGAGTTTGCTGGAGCATGACCTCGGAGACGAGGATGGCATACGGATCGTGCGTGTGACGCCAGGGAAGATCGCGACCGTGTGTGCGATACCAGGCGAGCAGCAAGCGACGGAATGAGGCGGAAGAATTTAACATCGAACATCCAACATCGAACGCCGAACATCGAAGTCGGAATGGTCACTCCACGTTTTCCGCCTTCAATGTTCGATGTTCGATGTCCGATGTTCGGTGTTGTTCGTCCAGAATGAATTCGTATACCCACGTGCTCACGACCGAGCAGGCGGCGAAGCTGCGCGCGCTCCTGGAGCAATCCGGGTTCACCTTTGCGGAGCGGCCTTACACGTTGTTCTTCGCGCAGAAGGATAAGATGAGCGTGGCGGTGTACGAGAAGGGACCGAAAATCCTGCTGCAAGGGAAGGGGATCGAAGACTTCTTGCAGTTCCAGCTTGAGCCTGAGATTCTGGGTGCGGCCCTGCTTGGATACGAGGAGGTGCACTCGCCGGAGATGTTCGAACCGCACTTCGGGGTCGATGAAAGCGGCAAGGGCGACTTCTTCGGGCCGCTCGTTATCGCGGGTGTCTATGTCGATCGCGGCATCGCCCGAAAGTTCATGGAAGCCGGCATTCAGGACAGCAAACGCATCGGCTCGGACGCGCGAATTCGATCGTTGGCGGACACGATTCGGAAGACCCAGGGCGCTTTGACGGACACGGTGATCATCGGCCCGGAGCGCTATAACGTGCTCTACGAAAAGTTCGGCAATCTGAACAGATTGCTGGGGTGGGGCCATGCTCGGGTGATCGAGGACTTGCTCGGGCGGAAGCCAGGCTGCCCGCGGGCGCTCTCGGATAAGTTTGCGGACGCGCGCGTCATCGAGCGGTCTCTTCTTCAGCTGGGCCAGGCGATCAAATTAGAACAACGGACCAAGGCAGAGTCAGACCTGGCCGTGGCCGCCGCTTCCATCATCGCGCGTGAGGCGTTCATCGACTGGCTGGATAAGCGCAGCAAGGCGCTGGGAATGAAACTTGGTCGCGGTGTGTCCCAGCCGATCAAGGATGCAGCGAAGGCGCTCGTGGCGAAGCATGGCCCTGAGATTTTGCGCCAGGTTGCGAAGGTTCACTTCCGGACTGCCCACGAGATCGCGCCAGAGAGCTTTGCGGCCCCGCCACCTCGGACGGAGTGGCGCAGGTAAGAACGCGTCAGGCATTCCAACGCTCCATCAAGAGAATGCCCTGTTTCCCGGGCAAGCTTCCTGCTCAAGAGCAGTGCGCCGCGCCTTCGTCATGGAAACCCGCCTCCTTATCCTCAACCCCGATCCCGTTTTTCAGGACCGCGCCATCGCGATGCTCGATGAAATGGCGGGTGTGGAAATGCGCATTGTCCGTTCAATGTCTGAAGCGATCGGGGTTTTGCTCGCAGAGAACTTTGACGGCTTCATTATTGAAGGTGATCCCGGCAAGGCATTGGAGCAGGCGACAAATGCACGGCAGCACTTTCCTTCGCTGCAAATCGTTTGCGTCATTTCTCCGTCGCAAGAGCAGGGATCCATCGAGACAACGGAGCAGCAGAAGATCATCACCATCACGACCAACAGCGGCGACGGCCGTCTTCGGGCGCTTTTGCACAAGTTCGTTCGCTCTCTCGACGGCCACTCCAGCGAAGCGTCGGAAGGAATTGATCCGTGCCATTCGCTGATCGGGAATTTGAATCAGTTTTCAGCGGCCGAGATTCTTCAGATGAGCTGCCTGAGCCAACGAACCGGGCGATTTACCTTCAAGTCGCGGCGCGGGAACAGCGAGATTTACCTGCAGCATGGCGCCCTCCGCCACGCCCTCTACGAAAGTTTGGAAGGGGAATCCGCGATCGCGGAGATCTTCCGCTGGCGCCAGGGGCGGTTTTACTTTGAAGAAGGAATCATCAGCCAGGTGCAAACAGTGGATCGGCCCTGGGCGCATCTGCTGATCGATAACCTGCAAAAACTGGACGAAACGATGGAGTTTTCTTCCTCCCGATAATCATGAGAGACAAGGACCTGGAGATGCAGCTTCGACTGCTGACATTGCAAATAGAGAGCTGGAAGAAGCTCCATGATCTGATTACCTATGGACTGGATAGGGCGAAGCCAATCGTCTCCGCGGAGCAGGAGCGGCTGTTCACGGAAGTCCGCGCGAATCTTCTGCAGGAAACCGAGCATTCCTTTCGAGGCCTAGGTTTACTGGGTGAGCTTTCTGGCCGGGCGATGAACGTCCTGCAGCGATGTGTCTCCATCCGGGGCGTGCGGGAATTGACGAATGAAGATGTCCGCCGTCTTGAATCTGAATGGAATGGCGTTTTCACGAAATTAGGTGTGCTTCAAGGCCAGCTGAAGTCGCGCCGGAAGCTGCTAGCCGGACAAACGGTGTTCGCTTATCACCTGCAACAGGTCTTCCGTCGTAAATCTGTAACTTCGTAGAGCTTAGGGCTCCGATTGCATCGGGAGGCAACTGCGAGACAGAGAAGACGATTTGGACGATTAGTGCGACTGAATCGGTAGTCGGACGCGATTGATTAATTAACATGGGCAAGCTCACCAAGCGAGACATAGTGGTCGCGATCAGCAACCAGACTGGCATGGTCCAGCACGAAGTCTTCGAGGTCGTGCAACGGACTCTGGACCATATCACTGACAGCCTGGCGAAAAACGTAGCCGTCGAGCTTCGCAACTTCGGTGTGTTTCAGCCGCGCCTGACGAAGCCTCGCGTGGGTCGCAACCCAAATGAGCCAGGGAGCAGTTTCGTCATTCCGCCCAGGGCGACGGTAAAATTCAAAGCCGGCAAGATTATGCGGCAGCGCGTGGAGAAGCTTTCGCGCGAGCTGAAGGATGCTTCGGAGAAAAGTGCTTCCGCTACAGAAGCAAAAGCGGGCGCAGGCTAAACGCGCCAGAGCCTGCTCACAGGGCGGGGGTGCCCAGGAGATCAGCTCCTAGACCCCGTCTTTTGCACTCGCTTCGAGCTCGAGGAGGTTATGGATTGCCTCCTCCAGACGCTCGAAATTAATGGGCTTCGTCAGGTGTTCTGAAAACCCGGCATCCCGCGCCCGGTTAACATCGTTCTCCATCCCGAAGCCGCTCAAGGCGATTCCGCGCAGGCTCTTCGTTCCTCGCAGTTCCTGCATAAGCTCGTAGCCGGAACGGTCTGGGAGGCCGATATCGCTAATGAGAAGATCGAACTCTTCCTGCGCTGCCTTTTGCACTGCTTCGTCAGCGGTGTGCGCGAGGGTAACGCGATAGCCTCGGCGTTCCAGCATCATCTTCATACCGGTGCAGGTGTCATGATGATCATCGACCACGAGTAACCGCGGAGCGCGTTCTTCCGCCCGATTTTTCGCTTTTTCGTTTCTCGGGGCCGGCCCGTGCGGGAGGGCAGCAGTTGTCGGCGCTGGTGCGGCCACGGTTCGCAGGGTAACAATGAAGGTCGCGCCTAAATCCCTTCCCTCGCTTTCGACGCGAATCTGACCGCCGTGCGCTGCGACCATCGCCTTCGAAATGGCAAGGCCGAGACCGAGGCCGCCAAAACGGCGCGTGATGGAGCTTTGACCCTGTTCGAAGGCATTGAAGATCTTGCCGATCTTTTCTGGCTCAATCCCGAGCCCGGTATCGGTGGTTCGGATCTCTATCTCATCGGGCGAGGGATTAAAGGTTTCGATGATGATGCGACCCTGCGCGGGAGTGAACTTGACGCTATTCTTAATCAGGTTCCAAAAGACCTGTTGGAGGCGGGCGGGGTCTGCTTCGACATGCTCTCGTTCTGCTCGAAGCCTGAATTCGATTCCGAGGTTTTTCGCCAGAATATCCTCCCGGCATATCTCATAGGCCCGCTGCAGGATCTCATGAACACGGACGGTCTCAAAAGTGAGCTGAAGCTTGCCCTTCGCGATCCGCGTGACGTCCAGCAGGTCGTCGATGAGCCGCGCCTCCAACTCCACATTGCGGCGGATGACCTCCAGCGCATGGCGGACATCCGGCGAATCGGGCGCGCTCGCCTCCAGCTCGCTGACCATGGCGATGACGGGCGAGAGGGGGTTGCGCAACTCGTGCGAGAGAAGGGCGAGGAATTGGTCCTTGGATGCGTTGGCGGCAATCAACTCCTGCCGCAGCGTCACGTCCCGCGTTTTGTCCTCCACCAGGTATAGGACGCCCTGAATGCGTTGCTCAGAACCTTGCAGACGAAGCAGGTTCACATTGACGAAATGCGTCACGCCGTTCCGGTCGGTGAAGGGTTGTTCGATGAGCTGAAAGGGCGCGCCGAAGTCCAGCACCCTGGCAATGGCATCAGCGGGAGCGATCTTGACATCATCGTAGGTAGCATCGTGCACATCTCTCGTATCAGCGAGACCACCGAAGCTTTTCGCCATACTGGCGAAGGCCTGGTTGGCTTGGAGGAAGTTGCGCGAAGCGGGGTCGACCAGTGCGATTCCGCTCGGCATGTTCGCCAGGATCTTTTCGTTGAATACGACTTCGCGCTCAATCCGGCGGGCCGCTTCGCGCTGTCGACGGGTAAATCTCCCCGCCAGCCACGCGCCAACCGCAGTCAGCAGAATCAACCAGACGGCCGGAATGGTGATCTTTCCCAAAAGATCGCGGACTGGCCGGTAAGCCGCGGCCTTGGGCTGCTCCACGATGGTGACCCAGCCAGTCGTGTCGATCGGACTGAATGAATAGAGATTCTCGAAACGATCGAGGTGGCCCTGTTTTCCCCGCCGAATCTCATCAAGCAGCATCCGGACTTGAGGTGAAACCGGGGCTGAGTTGGGCGCGAAGTTTTTGGCGAAGAGCGGGGTCCCGTCCTGATCGACAACCTGGCAAATGGACTGATCTGCAAATTCAATCGACGACAGGCGCCGCCCCATCCTTTCGACCAGCACCGAGACACCAAGATAGCCGACGACTGTTCCGTCCGGTGCCCGAACGGAACCGACGATGTCCGCCGTCATCCGCCTGTCGGAAAGGCGCGGATAGACCGGCGAAACGTAGGTCGTAGTGGAAGCGTTCGCAGCGTCGCGCCAGCTTTCCGATGAAAATTCCTCGGCTCGATCCGGCGGCACCCACGGGATGGAAGCGACCAGTTTGCCTTCGGCAGAAGCTATAAACATCCCATCGACACGCGGGTGCGAGTAGAAGGTCTGATTCAGCCATTGCTGCGCAGCCGCGGGTGGGTCCGGACTGGTCAGGATCCGGGCGACGTCGGGTTGCGTCTGGTAATACTCGATAATTCCTCCGGTCCGGCTGACATCGTCGCCCACCAGATGCGCCATCAGTTGCACAAAGGTGTGGCGGTCGCGAAGAATCTTCGATTCGAGCGTGTTCGTCAGGATTGTGTAGGAGACGACCAGCATCAAAATCGATGGCACCCATCCGGCGAGGAGGATGGCGATGACGATGTTGAAGCGCTCGAAGCGATCGTGATCGCGTCGTCTAAAGAGAGCTCGCCAACTGGTGGGGTCCTTGGAGGGCATCGGAGGTTTTAAAACTCTACCGGCGAAACCGCGGCGGCAAAGGCGGAATAAATCGCCCCCTGAGAGGTTCTCTCACTCTCGGTGTGGAGCAGGAAGCAGGCTATCGACGGGCGGGTCTGGGATGTTTTTCTGCCGCGAAAAGCGGCGTGCCGAACGACTCATGGAAGTTGGAGAAACCAGATCTGAAAAGGAACAGAGCGCCCGGGTGAATGCGCTGCGGAGACCGTCCGTTTCCAGAGGGAAAACGGCCATTTTTGATTTGACGGAAGCTTCGGAAGCGGCATCATGTCGCCCTTGCCGGGGCATCGTTGACGGCACTTCTCACTATTCGTTATGCAAGGAAGCGTTGGATATCTCATTTGGACCACATGCTACCTCAGCGTATTGCTGGGCCTTTCAGCTTACGGAATCCATCGCTACTTCATCATTTACCTCTTCCTGAAGCACCGAAAAGAAGAGTCCACGCCCGCCGCACGGTTTGAGTCGTTGCCCCACGTGACGATGCAGCTGCCGATCTTCAATGAAGTTTATGTCGTTGAGCGTTTACTGAAGTCTGTCAGCGAGATCGATTATCCGCGAGAGCTTCTGCACATCCAGGTTTTGGATGATTCAACAGACGACACCAAGGAATTAACCGAGCGCTGTGTCCGCGAGTTGAAGGAGCGGGGCTTGAGCGTGGAGCTGATCCACCGGGTCGATCGGGTGGGTTTCAAAGCGGGCGCGCTCGAAACCGGACTAGCCTCCGCTCAAGGTGATTTCGTCTGTATCCTCGACGCGGACTTTGTTCCGCAGCGCGATCTGCTCAGGAAGACAATCCATTTCTTCACCGATCCGAAGGTAGGGATGATCCAGACCCGCTGGGGCCACCTGAATCGCACCTATTCTCTCCTGACGCGTGTCCAGGCCATGTTCCTCGATGGGCACCTCCTCCTTGAGCAAACCGCCCGCAGCCGAAGCGGCCGGTTCTTCAACTTCAACGGCACTGCTGGTCTCTGGCGGCGCTCCTGTATCGAGGAAGCGGGTGGGTGGCAGCACGATACGCTGACGGAAGATCTTGACCTAAGCTATCGCGCACAGTTGGCGGGTTGGAAATTCATCTTTCTGCCGAACGTCATTACACCGGCCGAACTCCCAGTGGATATGAACGGATTTAAGTCGCAGCAGCACCGCTGGACGAAGGGTTCCATTCAAACCTGCAAGAAGCTTTTGCCGACGATCTGGCGGAGTAATTTGCCGGTTTACCTTAAAATCGAGGCGACAGCTCATCTTACTTCGAATTTCGCATACCTCTTGCTTGCTTGTCTCTGCGTGCTCCTTCACCCCTCGATCGGTGGCCCGCAAACTGGCTGGCTGCGAATGTTGCTGGTGGACGTTCCGATTTTTCTCACCGCCTCATTATCCGTCGCGGTCTTCTATATTTGTGCTCAGCGAGAGCTGCATCCGCGCACCTGGATGAAGGAAATCCTCCTTTTGCCGGCCATGCTGGCCCTTGGGGTTGGACTCTCCATTAATAACGCTCGGGCCGTGCTGGAAGCTGTCTTCAATCACAAGTCTGACTTCGCGCGCACACCCAAATACGGAATCGAACGCGAGAAGCAGGCTTGGCGAAAGTGTAAATACATGCCGATGAAGTCGCTCCTGCCGCTGGTTGAGATGGGCTTCGCGATCTATTTCACGTACTTCGTCTGGTTCGCCATTCGTCACGGCCAGTACATCTCAGTCCCGTTCCTGGCGACGTTTCAAATCGGCTTCCTTTACGTTTCTGTGAGCTCGCTTTTACAGTGGTGGCCGAAATTCAATTTCGGGAGTTCACGTGCTGGAGTGACGATTCCAGCGTGACAAAAAACCAGACATTGATAAAAAGTTCTCCGATGTCGTCTCGGTTGCTGTTGCTTCTTGCCTTTTTGGTTGGTGCTAATTTCCTTCGAGCACAGAGCAGCCCTGAAGTCCGGAATGAAGTCATTATCAGCGTCAAAGAGCAGAAGCTCATGTTGCTGCAAAACGGCGCGAAGGTGACCACCTATCCGGTTTCCACATCCAAGTTTGGCCTCGGCGATGGTAAAGGCAGAATGACGACACCGATCGGCGCCATGGCCGTGGCCCAGAAGATCGGTGATCATGCGCCTACCGGCGCCGTCTTCCATCATCGTCGCTTTACCGGGGAGATTCTGCGCCCGAACGCTCCCGGGCGTGATCCGATTATTACTCGGATTATCTGGCTGCGCGGACTCGAAGCCTCCACCTCGCACGCCTTCAGTCGCTGCATTTACATTCACGGGACACCGGAAGAGAAGAAGATCGGCCAGCCGGCGAGCTACGGGTGCATCCGAATGAAGTCCAAGGATGTCACCTCCCTCTATAGTCAGCTCCCGGTAGGCGCGGTGGTAAAGGTGGTCACGGCGGCGTTGCCACGCGTGGTGAAGGCCAAGGTCGTTTACCCGATCAACGCGCCCGACGCGCCGATAGAGGTGGGTCGGCCAGCGCCTCTTGTGCGGTCGGGAATCGCCAACCCGCGGCAACAGAGTGCAGCGTCGACGCGCGTCGCTCGTCGTTCCGGTGGAGCGTAGCGTCGCGACCGGGCCAATTTGACAAAACACCGGCTCGCCGCGAGCCTCCACGCCCGGTTTTCCCGATCCGAATTTTCTCCTATGGCCAACACCAAATCCGCCTCTAAACGTGCCCGACAGACGGCCGTCCGTTCTCTCCGTAATCGAACTGTCCGGACGCGGTTGCGGAAGATGCAGAAGAGCGTGGCCAACAGCCCTGGCCAGGAGGACAAGGAAAGCGTTCGCGCTCTCGTTTCAGCGGTCGACAAGGCGGCCAAGCGCGGGATCATCCATCGCAACACGGCTAATCGCCGGAAGGCGCGCCTGAATAAGTCGGGCGCAGTCACGCCGGCTGCTGCCTAGGATTTACAAACGCGGGGTAGGCTGCGGCTTTGCTGCCTCGGCCTCCGCGTAAGATTTCCAATCGGGAAGCTTGCCAGCTTCCCCTGCAATTACGTCGCGTGTGCCTGACAGAAGCGCATTGCATATCTTTCAGGAAGGTTAAAAGTCATGCCGATGATTCCCGCACTCCTCCTCATCATTTCCGCGGTCGCGTATCGCATCGCGATGGGACTTTTTGTTCAATCGGACTCAACCTGGCTGTCTAACTTCGCGCCGCTCGCGGCCATCGCTCTCTGCGGTGGCGCTTTCTTTCCCGGAAAATACAAATGGGGCGTGCCCCTGTTGGCGCTGCTCGTTTCCGACGTTGTCCTAAACATTCACTATTCCGCTTCGCTGCTCGATCCCCTCATCTTCGGCCGCTACCTCGCATTGATCGTGGTGGTCTGTCTTGGCGCAACATTGCGGAATCAGGCTGCTTTCAGAAGTTTGCTCCCCGCCTCGGTTGCTGGCTCGGTTATCTTTTACGTGATTACGAACGCGTTCTCCTGGCTGAGCGATCCAGGTTACGTGAAGAACTTCGGCGGCTTAATCCAGGCGCTTACCGTTGGGCTTCCTGCATATAGCGCGACGCCAGCCTGGATGTTTTTTCGGAACTCTCTGGTCAGTGATCTATTCTTCACCGCGGTCTTCGTGCTTTGCATGAACTTCGCCGCCAAGTTCGAACGTTCGCGCGCCCCTGCGGCCCTGTCTCGCGCCGCATAATCCGGCATGTCATCGCCGGAGCAACGCGACGAAGTCGAAATGCTCTCGCTGATGCTGCTGATCCGCCGTTTTGAGGAACGGGCGAGCCAGCAATATCAGGCGCAGAAGATCGGCGGGTTTTGTCATCTTTATATCGGACAGGAGGCAGTCGTGATCGGCGCGATTGCAGCCACCCGGCCCGATGACTATCTGATTACAGCTTACCGCGATCACGCCCATGCTCTCGCTCGCGGCACAAGCGCGGATGCTTGCATGGCCGAGCTCTACGGCAAGGTGACCGGCTGTTCACGCGGGTTGGGTGGATCGATGCATTATTTCGACAAGGCGAATCACATGTATGGCGGTCACGCGATCGTCGGTGCGCACGTTCCGCTGGCGGCTGGGATGGCGTTCGCGGCCAAATACCGCGGGGAAGATCGCGTAACGCTTTGTTTCTTTGGCGATGGCGCGATCAACCAAGGTTCCTTTCACGAAGCGTTGAACCTAGCGGGGCTTTACAAGCTGCCCGTCATTTTCATTTGCGAAAACAACCTCTTCGCCATGGGGACATCAGTCGAGCGCTCGACTTCGCTAAAGCAAATCGTGGATCGCGCGGAAGGTTACGACATTGCGGGCTATGTGGCCGATGGCATGAACTTCCGGGACGTGCGCGACAAACTCGCGGAAGTGGTCGATGGGATCCGGAAAGATCCGCATCCGGCCTTTGTTGAGATTCGGACCTATCGATATCGCGGCCACTCCATGTCGGATCCGGCGAGTTATCGCACGAAAGACCAGCTAGAGAAGTTCCGCATGGATGATCCGATTACCCGGCTCCGTGCGCAATTGACGCGTGAAGGTAAACTAACGAACGAGCAGTTCGACGCGATGGATAAAGGCGCGAAGGACACGGCTCTCGCGAGCGTGAAGTTCGCGGAACAAAGCGAGGAGCCGCCTCTCGAGGATCTCTACAAGTACACCTACGCGAACGGAGAGAGCACTTGAGGGAAATCACTTACCGCCAGGCTCTGAACGAAGCTCTGGCCGAAGAGTTAGAGCGCGATCAAAACGTCTTCCTCATGGGCGAAGAAGTGGCGCAATACAACGGCGCCTACAAGGTTAGCCAAGGCTTGCTCGATCGCTTCGGGTCCATGCGGATCATCGATACCCCGATCAGCGAGAACGGCTTCGCTGGAATGGGTGTGGGCGCGGCCATGGTTGGGTTGCGGCCGATCATCGAGTTCATGACCTTCAGCTTCTCACTTGTGGCCTTCGATCAGGTCGTCAATAACGCGCCGAACATGCTCACCATGTCGGGTGGCCAGTTCAACATCCCAATTACCTTCCGCGGCCCGAATGGACCCGCGCATCAACTGGGCGCAACGCATTCGCACGCCACGGAATGTCTGTACGCAAATTTCCCTGGCTTGAAAATTTGTACGCCGGCGACGCCGCGCGACGCGAAAGGACTGCTCAAGACGGCGATCCGTGACAACAACCCGGTGCTGGTCCTCGAATCCGAACTGCTCTACAGCTCGAAAGGGATGGTCGAGCCATTGGAGCATGATTTGTTGATCCCGCTGGGCCAGGCCGAGTTAAAGCGTGAAGGCAGCGACGTCACGATCATCTGCTACGCGCAGACTGTCCCGCTCGCCCTGGCCGCGGCCGAAACGCTCGAAGGGGAAGAGATCAGCGCCGAAGTGCTCGACTTGCGCTCGATCAAGCCGCTGGATTTACAGGCGATTCTCGCTTCGGTTTCCAAAACCCATCGCGTGGTCGTGGCTGAACAGGACCGGCCCTATTGCGGTATTGGAGCGGAAATCTGCTTTCGGATTCAGAAGGAGATCTTCGATGAACTGGATGCGCCGATCGCTCGCGTGAGCCAGGAAGATGTTCCAATGCCTTATAACGAACGGCTCGAGCAAGCGGTGCTGCCGAGCGCGGAAAAGATCATCGCCGCTGTGAAGAAGGTTTGCTACGCCTGACGAAGCCACCGCCATGCCTGATATCCACATGCCGAAGCTGAGCGACACCATGACGGAAGGTACAGTCGTCGCGTGGAAGAAGAAAAAAGGCGAGAAGGTCGCGACCGGTGACGTGATTGCCGAAATCGAAACCGACAAGGCGACGATGGAGTGGGA
>JACCXA010000035.1 GCA_013697365.1 Chthoniobacterales bacterium | reverse complement strand
GCTGCACTCTGCTTCCGCAACTTGAGATTCAAGACCTCGACGAAGACCGCGAATCCCATCGCAAAGTAGGTGTAGCCCTTCGGAATGTGAAAACCAAGGCTCTCGCCGATGAGGTTGACGCCAATCAAGAGGAGAAAACTGAGCCCGAGCATCTTGATCGTGGGATGCCGCTCAACGAAGCCGCTGATCGCGCCCGCGAATGTCATCATCACTCCCACCGCGAGCATGACGGCCACGATCATGACGCCAATCTGGTCCACCATCCCGACCGCGGTGATGACGGAATCGAGTGAAAAGACCATGTCGAGCAGGATGATCTGAATGAGGACGGACCTGAGCGAGGGCTTGCTCCGGACCGGCCCCCCCTCCTCATCGCCTTCCAGCGTGTCGTGAATCTCATGGGTACTTTTCGCGATCAGGAATAAACCGCCGACGAGCAGGATGAGCGCCCGTCCTGTGACGTCGAAACCGGCCAGAACAAAAAATGGTTTGGTCAGCCCGATGATCCACGAAAGCGAGAGCAAAAGCAGAATGCGCATAATCATGGCGAGGCCGAGGCCGATCTGTCGCGCCTGCTTCTGTTTCGCGGCCGGCAGTTTGTCCGCGAGAATCGAGATGAAGATGACGTTGTCGATGCCGAGGACGATCTCGAGAGCGGTCAGGGTGAGAAGCCCGATCCAGGCTTGCGGGTCAGAGAGCCATTCCATGGGTCCGGAACCAATCACACAAAAGCTGCAGGCTTCACGCGCGAGCTGCGTGAGGCCTGGCTGGCCTTACCTCAACCGCGACGCTCATCGTCCGATCTCAGCTGCATCGTCACGGCTAAGGGGAGAGCCGCTCGATGAGCCAACTGTCGTCGCCCTGGCGGGAATAACGGAAACGATCGTGCAGGCGATTCGTGCGACCCTGCCAGAATTCAATGATATCAGGCACGACACGATAACCGCCCCAGTTCGGCGGGAGCGGAACCATCCCGTCAGCGAAACGTTGTCGCATTTCCTCCAGATGTGCTTCGAGTGTTTCGCGGTTCGGGACCACGCCGCTCTGGCTGGAGGCCCATGCGCCCAGCCGGCTACCGAGCGGGCGTGAGAAAAAATATTTCTCCGACTCTTCCTGTGTCGTCTTCTCCACGCGGCCGCTGATCCTGATTTGCCGCTCGAGTTGCACCCAGAACAAGGCGAGAGCGGCGCGCGGGTTTGCTGCAAGCTCGCGCCCTTTATCGCTCAAGTAATTGGTAAAGAACACGAAGCCGTCCTCGCTCACGCCTTTGAGCAGGACTACCCGCAGCGAAGGCATGCCATCGGTTGTCGCCGTCGCCACGCTCATGGCATTGACGTCGCGGAGGTTCGCGGCCGCGGCTTCACCGAACCATTGCGTGAATTGGCGAATCGGATCCGGATCGAGATCCGCGCGACGCAACCCACGTGCGACGTATTCCTCGCGCAGCGCGGCAATATCAAGCGGTTCGGTCATGACGCAGCGACAGCTTAGAGAATCGCGGCCCGAAGTCGACGCGCGGCCGCCTCTCTTCTATAGCGGCGGTCTGTGCCCGCCGAATCCGAAAGCGTTGGAGCGATCTAGGAGCGCTGCGCGTCCGTAATCCCGCTTCGGCGGTCATATGCCGCCGCTACAAAGAGGAGAAGAATCAGAATCCGCTGGCGACCGGCAACTCCACTGCGTGACTTGCCGCCTCCCAGCCGATCATGGCGCGCTTGCGCATAGGGTCCCAACGGTAGTTTCCAAGGACGCCCGTGCCGCGAATGACGCGGTGACAGGGAATAATGAAGGCGAGCGGGTTCGCTCCCACCGCGTTCCCGACCGCACGTGATGCGCGCGGCGCTTCGACTGCCGAGGAAAGCCGGCCGTAGGTCGTGAGGGAGCCTGGAGGGATGCGGAGGAGCGCACGCCAGACGCGCAATTGAAACGGTGTCGCACGCACAAAGGCGCGCAGCCCCCGCGCGGGTCCGTGAGGCAGGCGACGTGCGAAGATGGTTTGCGCAAGGTCGCGCGCCCTGGCGTCATCACGACGAAAGATTGCGGCCGGCCAGCTGCGTTGGAGAGCCTCCGTTGCAGAGGCGCGCGCCGTCCGCTCGTGAAAGCTAATGTGGCTAAGGCCGCGAACCGTTTCCGCGATGAGGGCCTCGGCAAAGGGCGTCTCGGCAAAGCCGAACACAAACTGAAGACCAGCGCCGCCCGTTTTCATTTCACCCGGCGAGGCCGCTTCCAGGGTAACGCAGAGATCGTGCAGGCGGCCGGGCCCGGAGAGGCCCGCTTCGAGCGAGGTCTCCAGAGCACTGGTGCCGTTACGCAGCAGGTTCTTCACGTTTTCGAGCGTGAGGCATTGCAAGAAATCCTTCGGGGTCACGCCGGCCCAAGACGAGAAGAGGCGGTGAAAATGAAACGTGCTCAAACCAACACCCGCAGCCAGCGCGGCCAGATCAGGCTGTTCGGCGTGATGTTGATCCAGGTAGCGGATCACGCTCGCCACACGTTCGTAATCGTTCATAACGGCAGGTTGCCATCGAGAAACCCGTGTGCCCACCCGCTTCTTGCGGCGAATTTAGCTCAGATCATGGCGGCGAGGGGGCCGCCGGGCACTTCCGGCGCCGAGGCGTCGCCGCCAGAAGGAGGCGAGCCTTAGAGCTGGGAGCGGAAAGGGATGGCCAGGTATTCCGTGATGCGTTCCCAGAGCGAGCGGGCCTCAAACTCCTGGCGCGTGTACTCGCGCGACTGCGCGAGATCTTTCTCAAACGCTTCCTCCATCATCCTGCCGAAGCCCTCGTCGTAAACCACCACGTCGATCTCTTCGTTAATCTCGCTCGAGCGCGCATCAAGATTCGAGGAGCCAATCATGGAGAAGAGGCCGTCCGCAACCATTGTCTTGGCGTGGATCATACTCGGCTGGTATTCGAAAATCTTCACGCCGCCTTCGAGCAATTTGCCGTACGCCGTCCGCCCCGCGGATTGCGTCAGCGGTTGATCGTTATGCGGACCGGGCAGTAAGAGCCGGACATCGACGCCGCGCCGAACCGCCTGCACCAACAGCTCGATCTGGTCGTCGGTCGGCGTGCAGTACGGATTGGTGAGCCAGATTCGTTTCTCCGCGGACGCGAATGTCACCGCCTGTACCATCGGAAGCGGCGCACTGGAAAAGGAGCGCGACTCGACAATCTGTGCCTTCAAGTTTCCCGCCGAAGCGAGGGCGGGAAATTGATCAGCGCCCGTCAGCACTTCCCCGAAAGTCTTCACCCAATGCCCCTGGAAGCTCGATTGCAGCGCGTTCACGATCGGCCCCTCGAGGCGGGCATGCGTGTCGCGCCAGTGATTTTCGTCCTGGGCGTTGCCGCTCCATTTATCTGAGAAAGCGGCGCCGCCAGTAAAGCCAACTTTGCCATCGACCACCATGACGCGCCGGTGCGAACGGCGGTTCGTGCGGTCCATGCGCCATGAAGCGACCGGATGATAATAGGCAAACTTGCAGCCAGCGTCCGTCATCATCCGCACATCGGAATTATCGAGCGACCAACCCGAGCCGATCCCATCGAGCAGGACGCGCACTTGCACCCCGGCGCGGGCGCGCTCGATCAGTGCATCGCGGAATTGATGGCCGACTCCATCGGATTTAAAGATGTAAGCGGCAAAATTGATCGTTTTCTGCGCGGAACGGATCGCGCCCAGCATAGCCGGGAAGTATTGATCGCCGTTTTGAAGCAAATCAATTTTGCTTCCTTCCAGCGGCACTGGATTGCTCAGGGCAAGCGCTGAGGGAAAAAATTCCGGGCTCGCGATCGAGTAGGTATGCTCGAGGCGATACTCAAGTGTTTGCCGGCGGATGAAAAAGAGACAGAAGACCAGGACGATGCCAATGAAGGCCAGGCCGAGCGCGATCCAGTGACCAGTCGGCAGGACCCCGCGACTCTTGTTTAACCAGTTTTCGGAGGGCGCGGAAGTTTTATCCATAGGTCTCGGTGGCAGATTCGTTTCCCGTCTGCACCTTGCGCGGAGGGGCCGGATAAACCCCGGAGAAACGCAAACGCGTTCCCGGGC
>JACCXA010000030.1 GCA_013697365.1 Chthoniobacterales bacterium | reverse complement strand
GCTTGGGCATGATCGGAATTTTGATCTACGTCACTTTCCGGTTCGAGCTTTCCTTCGCCATCGGATCCGTCATCGCGCTCCTGCACGACGTCTTTATCACCATCGGCATCTTTTCACTCATGGGTCGCGAGTTGAGCCTCACGATGGTGGGCGCCCTGCTCACGATTGCCGGCTACTCGATTAACGACACGATCGTTGTCTATGATCGCATTCGAGAAGGTCTTGCCAGCGGCCGGCGCGGCAGCATCGAGCACATCATGAACGAGAGCATCAACCAGACGCTGAGCCGGACCATTTTGACGGGCGGCGTGACCTTCGTTTCGGTGCTATGCCTTTATTTCTTCGGTGGCGCAGTGCTACGGGATTTCGCCCTTGTTATCATCATCGGCATTCTCGTTGGCACCTACTCTTCGATCTTTATCGCGGCGCCCATCGTCCTGTGGTGGACCAAGCTGCGTAAGGGCAGCGCCACCCATCTGCGCCACGAAGTGACACAGAAACCCACCTCAGCCAGCCCTTCGGCCACGGCCTAGGAATGTTATTCACAGAGGGTTGACGCTCCGGGGCCTCCCCAGTAGGCTCGCCTCGCTCGTCAGCCGCCCATTTCAACCCAAGGAGATTTCCAATGCCAGAAGTGATTGTTCGTAAAGGTGAGCCTGTCGACCGGGCCTTGAAGCGGCTGAAGAACAAGCTGGACGCTGAAGGGATTCTCGAGGAAGTCCGCCGCCTGCGCGCTTTCGAGACTCCGACCCAGAAGACTCGTCGCAAGGCCAAAGCGAACGCCAAACGGGGACGGACCAAGTTTCGGTTCAATCCTTCATAGGGCCGACACGGAGATGAACCGGCCGCTGTGATGAGCGGCCATCTTTTGTAGGGGAAGCTGTTAGCTTCCCCTTTTTCTTTCCCGGCGGCCGGTACCACGGGGAAGCTAACAGCGTCCCCTACAATGCCGGCGCGTTTACGTCACGCGGCCGGCGTAGCTGCCGAGCTTTTTAGTCACGAACGCCACCACCACGGGCCGGAGAGCGGTAGCGGCAAGCCGCAGAATTCCCATCGCGAGTCCTGCTTGCAAGAGACCCTTCTTTTGCTCTTCGCCTTTCGCCTTTTGACCACCCTTCGTTTTTAAGGTGACGGTCTTTTTGGTCCGGCTCGCCATCCGGGCGGTAAACGCCACCCCGGTCAATACGGCCGCAGAAATCCAGGTTCGGGTGCTTTGCTGAAATGACTTCCGAAATTTTAACGGAAAATCCAACTCGTAACGTAAGCCGGTAAGGTCACGCGACAGGCGGTCGCGCGTGTGCGCGATTTCCTGGCGGATCTCCTCTATCGGCCTGGGTTTTGGTTTTTCTTGTCGACGCTCTTTAGCCATTCACGATCTCTCTTCAATTCGAACATGCTTGCCTCAAACATTGGTTTCTTCAGTTGCTGCATGGCGAAAAACCCGCAGCCCCCTGCGAGCAGGAAATGCAGGAGCGCAGCGACCAGCGCAATCCAAACCCATGACACTCCGGCCGCGTGCGCAATGCCGAAGATCGCGCTCACGATCAGGAAAATGTAGCCGGACCCGAGAAGAACCAGCGCACCCACCACCGCGCCTGCCAGAAGCAGGAGGTGGAGGAGCGCTGTCTTCGACTCACGCGCAAATAACCCAACGCGGGTCTCGAAAAATGCCGTCAGCGAACTCGCCAACGAGACGAGATTGTTGACCAGCCCCGCATGCCCGGCAGGGTTGCGGAACCGCATTGTTTCGCCAGCCATTCAGCGAAAGCTTAGCGCCGGAAAATGATGCCCAGAACGAACCCGATTCCGAGAGCCGTAAACACAGCCTTGGTCGGATTTTCGCGCACATACGCTTCCCCATCCTCCTGGAAAGTGCGCGCACGATCCTGGGCATCGCCCCACGCTTGCTCAGCCTTTCCCCGATACTCTCCTGCAATGCTCGTCGCAGCCGTCTTCAAGTCTTCCGCGGCGCGGCGTGCGTGCGTTTTGCTGCTCTCGAAGTTCGAGGTTGGTTCGGACGTGCCCATTCCGCTGGTAGCAGCGCCTGGGTTCATTGGATTTTCTTCAGCCATATAAGTTCTCCTGTATTTTTTCTAATCGAGGGTTCGTCCGCCATCCTTTAGTGCAAACAGCGGAACGAGACTCCTCTCCAGCAGAAACGTAAATCGCGCCGGAATTGCGCTTACTGCGAGCTCGGAAATTATCTGCCGTCTCGGCTGCGTGGCCGCTCTGATGGCGCGGGAAAGGCCACTGCCCAGTTTTGTGCGATTTGCCTATTTTTCACGAAAGATGATGCGCGCCTTGGTCAGATCGTAGGGCGACAACTCGACCTCCACTTTGTCGCCCGGCACAATCCGGATGAAATGCTTGCGCATCTTTCCCGAGATGTGCGCGAGGACGTTGCGATTCCCTGGCAGTTCCACCCGAAACATTGTTCCCGGCAGAACCTGCGTCACGGTTCCTTCCGTGACGATTTGGTCCTCTTTCGGCATGTCCAGGCAAGATATTCAAGCCGCTCTCATTCTCAAGCGACGCGCCCTTGACTCCGTCATTAGGGTTCGTTCAGAGAAACCGGGCGAAGGTATTCGCGTTTTTCCTGACGGACCCACCAGTGGCCCGTCGTCCGCCGCTCGCCCGCGTTGGTGAATTGGTAGCCGTAAAGAATCCCGCGAATGAAGCGTGGCGGCCTTTCGGGAAACGGATTCCGCTCCAGCAATTGGACCACGCTTGGCCTGTTGCGCAGCAACCCGGCCGTCATGTTGTAGAACCAGACGTTTTCACGCGCACCGCCCAGCGCAGCGAACCACATTTGCCAATCGAGTCGCGGCTGATGTGGCGCTACCCAGCGCGGCCGTTCGGCCAAGTCGCCAGGTTTCCAGTGAAAAGTATACGGCAGCCAATCGATCCCGTCGGCGCTGCCCTCGAGCACGATTTCCGGGCGCGACTTCGTCATGACCCGAAAGAGTCCGTAACCATTGGCGATGCGGAATGGCTCCGCGTATCCGGACCACGCAGCGATCATGGGAGGGATGGGCGTCTCGGGTTTGATCGCGCTGAAGAGCAACCAGGCGTTCGCGGACAGGAGCAGCAGCGCGACCCCAACGGCAATCCAACCCCGCGCCGGCGCCCGACGGCGCGCCGCGATCTCGTCGTCCCGCCTGATTCGCGGAAAGACTCGGCTCCACGAGGCGTCGTCGAGGAGAAGCAGGCAGAGCGCGATGGTGAGAAGATTGAAGAACGCGTAGTTCCCCGTGAGCGCGATGAGCACCTGCAACGTCACAAGGAGCGCGCAGCCAATCAACCGCAGCCGCCGGGGTGCCCAGATCAGGAAGGGCGCGACAACCTCGACGAAGAGGACAAATGCCGTTGAGAAACTCTTGAACCACGGGGCGCTTTGATGCATCCACCACCCCAGTACGGTTGGCAGCGGCTGCGTTTCGTAGTGGTAATTCAGGGCCGTCAGGTTCCACCAGGAATCATCTCCGCTCGTCAGCTTCACCACGCCCGACATGAACATCAGTTTGAAAAGAAGGAGCTTCAGCAGAAGCAAGCCCACGCCAGAAACCGGCGTCTGGTCGTTCCATTGCGTGCGCCATTTCCAGGGAGCGAGAAAGATCGCGAGGAAGCCGGCCTCGAGCAGCAGGATGTCCCACTGGAAACTAAAGAACGCCTGGCCGGCAATCGTGAGCGAGAGATAGCAGACATAAAGAACGAGCAACGACACCGCGGGCAGCAATCCTGCGATTAGCAGAAGAGAAAACACCGCGCCCAGACCGCAGAGAACGTGCAGAAACGCGTCGCTCGAACTGAGCCAACACAGCGTGGGCAAAAGAAACGGCGCCCGCGCCCCGGCCGCTTCGCGCACATACTCCAGATATTTGCCCACGGGCGAAATCCCGTCGCTTCCAATCAAGCCATCTACCTGCATCCAAAGCGAGAGGAAGGCGACGAGGAAGATCACGCCAAGCGCCCGCAGGCAAATGTCGCTGGCGGTGAAATAGGAAGGCCGGCGCACATCGTTCCCCCAGAAAAGCCGCGTTGCACCCGAAGCGAGCACGCGATTCTTCGCGACGATCGAGTAGGCCGTTTCGGTAAGCCCCGCGAATCCCGGCAGCCGGTCGTAGCACCCGATCATCCACCGCCCATGGCGCGCATACGACAGAGAACGGAAGACTGCTTCGGCTCCGCTCGAAACATTCCCGTCCGTTTCCACGAGCTGGACAGCGCGATCGAATTCCTCCGGCCGGATCTCGGGAAACTGGCTGCCCCCATCCTGCGAAGAAACATATTCAACCGCCCCAGCCGTCATCTCGCGCCAGCGTTCGATCCAGCGGCGACAGAAATGGCAATCGCCGTCAAAGAGCATGAGCGGCTTCGGCGGTGGGTGCACCACTCGGCGAGGCTTTGCGTTAGACATCCGGGTCAACGTCGAACGCCCGGCCCGGCGCGTCCAATCTTGTAGAATCTCCAGGCCTGTCCCTACAGGAATTCCGCCCAAATGGGCGCGTGATCCGAAGGCTCCTTGCCTTTGCGCATCTCGCGATCTACGCCCGCCGCGGCGCAACGCTCCGACATCGATTTGCTCGCCAGAACTGCATCGATCCGCAATCCGCGATTCTTCGGAAACGATAGCATCCGGTAATCCCACCAGGTAAAGATTCCTGTCTCCGGATGCTGCAAACGCAGCGTGTCGGTCAGGCCCGCTTCCCCGAGCCGCGCGAAGGCGGCCCGTTCCTCCTCGGAGCACATGATGGCGCCCCGCCAAAGGTCCGGGTCGTGCACATCTTCATCTCTCGGGGCGACATTGAAGTCGCCGCAAACGACCAGATCGTTCGCCGCTGCTTCATGCTGGGCCAGGCAACGCTGCAAGCGCTCATACCATTTCATCTTGTATTCGTACGCGGGGGAGCCGACCGCCTGACCGTTTGGAGCGTAGATTGAATAAACGCGAACTCCTCCGACAGTGGCCGCGATGACGCGCGCCTGCGGATCTTCCTCTTCATCGCACAAGGCCGGCCGGACATCGCGCGGCTCTTCTTTCGAAAGAATGGCGACGCCGTTATACGATTTCTGTCCGTGGAAAGCGGAATGATACCCAGCCGCACGCAGGTCCATGGCGGGAAATTGTTCATCGGTGCACTTGGTTTCCTGCAAGCAGACGATGTCCGGCTGCGTCGCCTCGAGCCACGCGAGCA
>JACCXA010000021.1 GCA_013697365.1 Chthoniobacterales bacterium | reverse complement strand
CCCCGAAGCCAATCCAATACGGCGAATGCTCCTTTGAACTCAGCATGACGTCGTGCAGGCGCATTACCTTGCCAGTCGCAGTCCTCGCGCCATTGCTCGCGGAAGCGGAGGCCTCCGTGTTCCCTCGTGCTCGACCGGGGGGATCCGCAGAAGCGATCTTCGGGGATTGATGTCGACCCCGCCTTAGTCAGCGCAGACTTCAAAAAGTTTGTCCGGAGAGACTCTCCGGACCAACGGGCAGACTGCCCGTGCTCCCCGGACTAACACTCGGCGCGCTTAGCCACAGGGGCGCGTCTACTGGGCTCGCGTCTAAATTTTGTAATATTTGAAGAGCGTCATCGTCCAACGGTGTGATCGCGTGGAGGTGAAAAGCGACTCGAGCGGCAGCTGCGCTGCTAGAACGAACGGCATCGCGGCCACCTGCCTCGGGCAAACGAGACCTGTCACGCCGCGTGCTAAGACCCCAGGCCCTCCCGCCGCGTGTCACGCTCCCTGCTTGCACGAGAATCATACAGGGCGGTGAGGCAAAGCCCCGCGACGCTATTCCTGGGTGCGGCGTTTTTCCCAGCCGGACCGTTCCGGGAGAGCGAGATCACGGAACAATTACACTCTGGGAAGACGCGAGTGACGCGAGCAGGTTGAGAGAAGCCCTCATCCCGGCCGAAGGGATTAACTCTGCGGGGGCTGGCCGAAGTGCGCTTCGTGTACTTCGTAAGAGACCAGATCGTCCAGCATCGCCTCGATCGCGATCGCCACCGGCTCCAGCTTCGCAAAACCTGAGAAAACAGCGCGGTCGCCAATTGTGCTGTCGACCACGAAGGTCGGGCGTTGCGTGACTTGGAGCGCGTGAAACTCAGCCGTCGTCTTTCGGACCCGGGCTTCCACTTCCGGCGAGCGCGACCGCTCGAGCAAGTCCGCCTCAGCCAGACCAGCGGCTTGCGCGCCTATCGCTGCCGCCGTCTCCCAATCCCCGGTCTGCACCCCCTCGCGCACCGTGGCGGTCATGAGCGCGAGCCAGACGCGGTCATCGTTCACCCCGAAATCGCGTGCGGCTTCCGTGATCAAATTCGGCGCGAGACATTCCTGAAGGCCCGGCTTGAACCAGCCCGGCTTTAGCATCACGGACGAACGCATCATGATGCCGCTGCGACGGTAGAACCACTCGGCTTGCGCACGCGTTTTCGGGAATCCCGCTTCTCCCATGAGCGCGATCTTCCAGCGAAAATCAACGCGGCCGGCAAAACGCTCCTGGAGGTCCGCCCAGCCAGGCGCAGCCCAAAAACACCAGGAGGAAATGACTTCGAGATAATTGGTGACCGTGATACCCATGCGCGACTTTCCCAAAAGCTGGCCCGCGCGGGAAGCGCTAACCTCGAACTGATAAGTGAACGCCGCCGCAGCTGACGGCGGTTGACGCGCAAAACCGGCGCCGCGGCGCAGGCGCTCCGGAAGCAGATGAAGCTCCGTATGAATGGTGAAGGCAGTCGCCAGCCACTACTCACTCTTTCCCACAGCCTCTTTCACGACACGATGCACGATCCCTTTGCTTCGCAGGATCTCGGCCGCTTCACTGAAGTACTCCTTCACGTCGGCTTGCCCGCGAATCCACTCCAGGTAACGCCCGATGCCTTCAGCGAGGCTGACCCGCGGCTCGTATCCAGCCGCCCTGATGCGGTCCGTGCCGCTCGTGAGATGACGCATTTCTCCCGGGCGAAATTCGCCCGTCGCTTCCGGCGGGAGGCGAATGCCGAGCGCTTCTGAAATTTGCTCTGCGACTTCGCGGATCGGCACGCCTTGCCCACTGCCGACGTTTACGGGCAGACCGTCGAGCTGGTCGCTCTCGGCCGCGAGAAGATTGGCGCGGGCAATGTCTTCCACAAAAGAGAAGTCGCGAGTCTGTTCGCCGTCCTCATACAACACCGGCGGCAAATCATTGAGCAGACGCGTGCAGAAGATTGCGATCACGCCGGTGTAGGGATTGAAGATCGATTGCCGGGGGCCATACGTACACGAGTAGCGGAGCGCGACAGCCGGGATGCCGCTCTGTTTACCCCAAAGGAGAACCAGCTTTTCCTGGTCTACTTTAGTAAGGCCGTAGACGGTCTCGCCGCCGACGGGGGCGTTCTCCGGAGTCGGCACCGTCGCCGTCGCGACCCCGCAAATCGGGCAATGGACCGTCCAGTCACCGGTCCGGAGTTGTTGCACGGGTCGCACCGCTGGGAAGACAAGGCCATGCTCCGGACAGCTGCCAGCACCTTCGCTGTAAACGGCTTGTGAGGAGGCGACGATGACTTTCTTGATCGGCAGATTCTCTTCGCGAATCACCTCCAGGAGCTGCGCCGTGCCGAAGCTGTTGACGTGAACGTATTTCGCGATCTCCGGCATGTAGCCGCCGTAGGCCGCCTCGTGAAAAACGACATCAATCGCGCCAAGCGCGGCCGTGATGGTGGGGCGGTCGCGCAGGTCGCCCTCCAGAAATTCGGCCTGCTCATTAATCCAGGCGGGCTTGCCTTGCTTATGGGTGTTGGGCTCGATGTTATCAAGAATGCGGACGCGCCAGCCTTCGCGCACGAGCAGGTCAACCAGATGCGACCCGATGAGGCCTGCGCCACCCGTGACGAGCGCGCGTTTGCCGTGGTGGTTGCCGTGGGTCTTCATTTCGGAAGTTCTGGGAAGCGCACGGTTGGCAGCGTGCTGTTTGCCGCATTCCGCGGCCAGATTCGCTCGCGTCCTTCCCTGGCCATGAGGTCAGTGAGGAAGGCTTTGGTGTGTGGCGCGGGATAGCCGGCCGTGGCGGGCTTGTCGCCCAGCAGTTCTGCACAAAGACGCCGTAGCGTCGCACGGTCGTCGACGTCGAAACAAGTTGGCAGCAGTTCCACTGCGAGACCAATCTCGGCCGCGCGTTCCTTCGTCTGCTGCGCGACGCGCTCGGTGCTCCAATCGATCTCCTCAAAGACGCGGCGGTGAAGGCGTTTCATTCCAATCAAATAGTAGCCGCCATCGTCCGAAGGGCCGAGGACCAGGCGATCTCCCGGTTTGGTGAGCAAGGCGACGGCCTGCTGATAGGCGTGCAGCGGAACGGTGGGGCTGTCCGAGTCAATCAAGCAGACCGCGGTGAAGCCAACCGCCAGTAAATCTTCGACCGCATGAATGAGTCGCTCGTCAAACCCGTCTCCGCGTTGCGCGATTAGCTGAAACTGGACGGGAAGAATGTCTGCCCAAGCGCTTTCCGCGCCCACAGGCGTGTAGGCCGCTACGCCAGCAGCGCTGCCTTCGCTGATGGCGGCAAAAATGGCTGCGGCGGTGTCGCGCAGAAAGCAGACGTTTAAAGCGGCGGCTTCCGGCGGCGTAAGCGGAGGAGTAAGACGCGTCTTTACCTGCCCAGCTCGCGGCGCTTTCGTCATGACCGCGAGCGCACAAAGCCCGGGGTTTACCTCCATTCCCGCCGCGGGGTCGAGAAGGCGATGAACAGCAGCCATGAGCCCGGTCTCTGCGACGAGACGTGGAACCCGTCAAACTTTTTCGCAGAGCGCGTACTGGTAACGCCCGTCCTGCCACGTCTTCATGCTCCTCCAGGGCTGCGACGCAAAAAGAGCGTGAAAAGCCGGAGCGGACAGCACTGTGGCTTTGTCGGGCTCGCGAAACCCATCGCTCATCCGCGTCAGCCTGGCGAGCACCCACATCGCGAGCAGCGGCAAGGAAGCCCAAAAAGCATATCGCGGCTCGGCGACCAAACATCGACCGCCGGGGCGCAGCACACGATGCATCTCGGAAATGGCGCGTTCCTGGTTCCGCAGGACCGTGAAAAGCCGAGCCGCAATCAGAACATCAAAGCTGTTCTCTTCATGAGAAAGGTTTCGCACATCTTCGCTTCCAAATCGGCAATTACTCAGTCCGCGGCTCTGCGCCTTCGCCTCCGCGCAACTTAACTGCCGCGCGGAGCGATCGACACCGTAAACGGATAGAGAGGGGAAACGCTCCGCCAGGCGACACGAGTAAAACCCTGGCCCGCATCCGAGCTCGAGCAAACGCGTGCCGGCGGGAGGGGCTCCTTCCGGCCAGAGCGTTTGAACAATTCGCTGGGTGTCGTCCCGGAAAAGACGTTCGCGAAAGAAAACATAAAGCCAGGCGAATCTTTCGAAGAGGCTGTTGCCCCCGTGGACCTGGGCTTCGGCTCCAGAATACATTCCGGACGGCACCGCTGTTCCGAAGGCAAGGGGCGATGCCGGCGGGTTGCCATTGAGCTTATCCGACATGCTGCCCGTGGGCATGAAATGGGTTTCTGTTTCGACGGGCAGGCTCATGTTCCTTGAATCAGACGGGGAGAAGACGCGGTTATTTCAGAAGATTGCGCTGCAGCGGGAGAGTTCTTCACAATTCTCCTGATATTTATCTCTTAATCCAAAACACTCTCTTCTTCATATGGCGGTTCATAAGAGCCGATGTTTGCTCCCTCTTCCCTCTCGCGTGGCCATGGAAGGAAGCTGGCGATAACAGAGGCGGCCCGACTCCGGAACGCCGCCGAACTCGACCGCGGACGTATGCTATTGGTCCCTATTAGAAGTTGTTGGCTTCTTATAGGGCGTTGCTCTAACACAGCTTTATGCGCGCAAAGGTGGTGGCAGTTATCGGTTTATGCGTCGCTGGCGCGGGCCCGCTCGCTTCACGCGACGCGGAAGATCCCAGCCTGACCCGAATCCAGCAGATTCTCTCTGCCAGGCGGATGGTCGATCTGACGCATGCCTTCGAACCGGGGATTCCCCACTGGCCGGGTTTCCCGGATGAAAAACGCGAGACGATCTATTCATACGAGAAGGGTAAAGGGAGCATGGGCGCGGGATTTTTCTCGGAGGTCTATACCCACGTGGGGCAATGGGGCACCCACGTGGATCCGCCGGCGCATTTTAGCAAAGGATTACGGACGGTGGATCAAATTGAACTAAAGGAAATGATCTTGCCACTGGTGGTGATCGACGTGCACGAGGAGGTGGCGAAGGATCCTGACTACACGCTCAAACTCGAGCGGGTGAAGAAATGGGAGACAAAACATGGGCCTATCCCCGCAGGCGCATTCGTCGCGATGAGGACGGATTGGTCGAAGCGATGGCCGGAGACAAAGGCGATGGAAAACAAAGACGCGCAAGGCGTGGCCCACTACCCGGGCTGGAGCAAAGAAACTCTGACCTATTTGTATATAGAACGCAAAATCACCGCGAGCGGGCACGAGACAACCGACACTGATCCGGGTATTGCGACTTCAAAGGGAGACTACTCGCTTGAGGCCTATCTTCTTGGGACGAATCACTATCAGATCGAGTTGCTGACGAATCTCGATCAATGCCCGGAGTCGGGAGCGGTCGTGATAGTTAGCTTTCCGAAGCCGAAAGCTGGTTCTGGGTTCCCAGCGCGGGTCTTCGCGATTTTACCGGACTGAGGGCACTTGGAAGAGGTCTATCGGGCCGAAGCGGTAGGGACGGACCCCTACTTCGGCTGGTACTTCCAATTTAGTGATTTGCCCTCGGCGAGCCATTTTATCGATGTGGCCAGCCGCTGCTCGCGCGTTTCTTCACGTTTGGCTTCAATGACCCACACCACATATTTCTTTCGCTTGCTGTAGCTAAAGCCGTCGAAAGTCTTCGCCGCTTTACCGTTCTGCCGGAGCGCGTTCCGAAAGTAATCGGGAACCAGGAGCGGGGCTGTCCTGGTTACGGGTTTGGCGCGGGGAATTTTCAAGCCTGCGTCATTAAGCTCCACGGCTTTCCGCACGTAGCCGATCAAGACTTTCTCAGCTGGCAAATCATCGATCTTCGTGATCCGCCCAAAATGACCCATTGCTTCCGTCCCGGCAGGTTCGCCAAAAACAAGCGAAGCCTTCCAGAAGCCAAACGTGCAATGCTGCTTGAACGCCGCCATCCCGCTCATCGGGCCTTTGTAATCGAAATGCGGCATGCTCCACTTCATCGTTTCCTGCACTTCCGGGCAGCCGGTGTGGACGATTTTGCGCAGGTGCTTCAGGATCGGCCGCGCGAAGGGGGCGGCCTTCGCGATGTAGGCGTCAAGTCGCGGATCTTTCTTGCTCATGTGACGAAATGGCGGGCTGCCGGGAGAAAGTAGCAAACTCTCCGAAATGCTGTCGAGATGAGCTTACAGGAGGGAGGCATTTGCACGGCCAAAAGCCGCGGCGGAATCGAACCATCCGGACACCCAAACTTCTTATGCCACTCACTGTTCAACCATTTGCCGACAGCAAGGAACTCGACGGCGTCCGTGCCGCCCTCAGCATCAACGTGCCGCAAGCAGAGCGGATTGGCTCCGTCGCCGCTGGCGCCGGCCTTTTGCTCTACGGCCTTTCCCGCAGGTCGATTCCCGGGCTGCTGGTGGGCGTTCTCGGCGGAGCGCTCATTCGCCGCGGCGCGACCGGCCACTGCGGTGTCTACGAGAAGATGGGCGCCAACTCGCGCCAGTTAAACACCGAGCACGGCGTCCCCGGAAACAAAGGCATCAAGGTGGTAAAAACGATCACGGTCGAGCGCCCGCCGCAGGAAGTGTATCGCTACTGGCGCAAGTTCGAGAACCTCGCGCGCTTCATGCACCACGTGAAATCGGTGCGCGAGCTGGACGCCAAACGCTCCGAGTGGGTGGTGAAGGGCCCCCTGGGCCACGATGTCGAATGGACGGCCCAGATCATCAGCGATCAGGAAGGGCAGATGATTTCGTGGGAATCGCTACCGGGTGCGGAGGTGCAGAATGCCGGTTCGGTTTGGTTCGAGCCAGCGAAGGGCGGCAGCTCCACGGAGGTGAAGGTATCTCTGCAGTATTTGCCGCCGGCGGGCGTGGTCGGCGCGACGGTTGCGAAGCTCTTCGGAGAATCCCCGGAGCAGCAACTCGAGGAAGATCTCGCGCGTTTCAAGGTGCTGATCGAACGCGGGCAGGTGGAGGCTGTTTCCGCTGGGCCAGCCGCGGCGATGAGCTAGCGTTCCCTGATTCATTGCGGGCCGGTGAGGTGCGACGCCTGAACGCGGCGAGACGCGTGCGGCAGCTTTTGATTACTGAATCAGCCCTGCTGCATACTGCGGCAGATCGTCGGTAATCTCGTCCCACGGGGCACGATCGTCCACGAAGGTGTGACATTGTGGACGGATGCCGGGATCATCATCGAAGGTGCCCATCCGAATCGAGACCTGCGGGCCATCGGGCCACTCGCCGCCGAACAAACTTGAGCCGCAGGTAACACAGAATGCTTTCACCGCCCCTTCGCCCTTCCCGTAAACCCGAATCAAGTCCTCGCCTCGCAGCAAACGGAATTGCTTCCTCAGCACGCGGGCTTGCGTGCAAACAGCGGTTCCGGAATGCTTCCGGCAACGCTCGCAATGACAATGGCTCGCGCGCAAGAAGGGCTGTTCGACTTCGAATCGCACGGCGCCGCACAGGCAGCTTCCGCGAATCAACTTACGGCCTGTCATATTCCCGTTCGGCAATCGCGCCACCCACTGTTCCGCCGATGATTCGTCCAGCGTTTGAGATGACGAAGAGCCACGCAAACGGCGCCTGGCCCGCAATCAGGAGCGCGACATCGATAACCGCGAAGAACAAGCCGAAGAGCGCGCCCTGCAAGATGCGGTTGCCGGTCGCGCCGCGCGCCACCAGGTAGCCGCCGATGACTCCGAAGACGGCGCCGGCAAACGGCCCGACAAATCGTCCCAACCTTTCCGCGTAAGCTTGAGCGCCGTTCGGATCGCGTGGCCCCAGGATTGCAACCAAGACGACGAGCACAAAGATGGCAACCGCTTCGGCCGCGACCGCGCCCACCAGGATGCGAACCCAGCGAATCTGCACTCGTTAGACTCCCGGCATCGCCTTCTTCAACGGGCGCAGGAGGAAGAGCAGGACGACCGCCATGAAGGCCGCGCTACCGCTGAGCAAGAGCCAGAAGGTGGAGTGCAGCCAATCATCCCAGAGCTCGCCGATTTGGGTGAGCTTGTTGCCGATGGCCGTGGCCATGAACCAGCCGCCCATCATCACGCCGCGAAATCGGATCGGTGCGACCTTTGAGACAAGCGAAAGTCCCATCGGCGAGAGCATCAACTCGCCGAGAGTCAGCACGCCATAGGCGCCGAGCAGCCAGAGTGGTGAAACGCGGAAGTTGTAAGGATTGCCGTCCGTGACGGTCCCTTCTCCCACCTTTGCGCCAACGAAGAGAATGAAAAAAGCCGCGCCGGTGAGGAACATTCCAATCGCCATCTTGACAGGTGTGGAGGGCTCAAGCCCTTTGCCGTCGAGCCAGCGCCAGAAAGCAACCAGCGGGAATGTCAGGATGATCACCCAACCCGGATTGATTGCGTTGGAGATGATCCCTGTGACTTTCCAGTCCGTGTTCTCGTTCGCCCAATAAGTCATCGTGGAGCCGTTCTGGTGGAACACCATCCAGAACACGATCACGATGAGGAAAATGATGATGAGCGCGCCGATACGTTTCCATTCCGGCACGGCCTCCATTGTTCCCTGCCGACCAGCACCCGCGAGATCCTGCTGGCTGACGCTTGCCGGCGGCGCATCCGCAGTGACGGCGGTGGCGTGCGCCGCGGTCACCCTGCCGCTGGGACGGCGGTCAACATGCTCGATGTGACGCTTGAATTTCCAAAGGATCGCGACTGAAAGCACCATTCCGCCGGCAGCGACGGCGAAGGCGGGATGGAACCCGAACTTGCCGCGGACGAACTCCGCCACCACCGGGGCGAGGAACGCGCCGACGTTAATGCCCATGTAGAAGATGTTGTAGGCGCGATCTTTTAGATGGCTGCCTTCGGGATAGAGGTTGCCGACCATCGCGGAGATATTCGGCTTGAAGAGGCCATTGCCGATGACAAGACAGGTAAGCGCTGCATACACAGCCGTCATCGAGCGGACCGAGAGCAGGAGGTGACCGGCGACAAAAAAGAGGCCGCCGATCATGACCGCCTTGCGATACCCGAGCTTGCGATCCGCCAGCCAGCCGCCGATCAACGGGCTGGCATAAACGAACATCAGATAATTCGCGTAAAGCTTGGTCGCGTTATCGCTCGTCCAGGCGAATCCTTCTCCGCTTGTGTCACGCAGATAGAGCGTGAACATCGCCAGCATCGAGTAGTAGCTGAAGCGCTCCCACATTTCCGTGGCGAAGAGGACGTAAAGCCCTTTCGGATGCTTTTCGGAAGGAGTGTTTGCAGTCATGGGGTCCTCCCCCGCTTCACTTGCGCTCCCACATTAACTCTCACTCACGCATTTCTGTTGGAAGCCGGATGCAAGTGACGGCGAATGTTTAAGTGCAATCCGACCGATCACTGCCGAAGCATCGTAACTCTGCCCCGGCCTGGACGCGTGCGACCTCACCCAGCGCCGAGCGTGGCGTCCGCGAACGAGAATTTGCAGCTGATCAATTCACTTCATAACTTTCGACCAGCCCGACCCCGGTAGTTCCGCCAATGCCGCGGAGGAGTGCGGTGTAAGTCCCTTGCACGAGCGTGACCAGGATGGCTGCTTCCCGATCATTTTCCGGTGGTATTCCAGTGGCGGCAATCTCCGCTTCCTGGGCTTCGCGCCAGTCGTTGTTTGTCGCGAGCACGTCGCCGTTGCTGTTGTAGAGGAACAGTTCGGGATTCAAAAGCGGCGCAGTGATACCGCGTGCGGCGAGTGAAGGACCGATACCCCGCACGAGGACGCGAACGCTGCCAGCGCCGTTGGTTCCCTGTCCTCTTCCCACAATCAAGCCCGCGATCATGGCATTATCGTTCACGCCGACGAAGCCGCGGCTGCTGATGTTCGCGAGCTTTGGAGCGGCCGTCGGATCGAGATCGTAAACTTCGATTAATGCGACGCCGGCCGCGTTGTTCAGGCCGCGCACGATGGCCGTGTGGAGTCCCGGCGCCAAAGTCTGCACGATGGCGGCCTCCCGATCGTCCTCGGGTGGCACGCCCGTCGCCTGAATCGTTCCCGCGTCCGAAGTTCTCCAGTCGTCGTTAAAAATTGGCGAGCCGGTTGCGGGTACCAGCTCGAGCGTGGGATTTTGCATTGCTCCCGGGACGCCGCGACCCGTGAGTGAAGGTCCGATGGCGCGCACGATCACCTGCTTTGGCGCGCTGCCGGTGATGATGAACCCGCCAATCAACGCGTTCTCGTCTCCGGGTTCCACGCGCGCGCGGGTCGAGATATTCAATTGCCGCGCGGTTCGGAGAACCGACCCGGCGTTGTTGGGTTCAGTGTCGTTCAGGAACTCGGATCTGTTATCCTCGCCGTCGCTGTCCGCATCGCCCGCTTCACCGCCAGTCGCGGGATTGTTGATCTGGCCTGACGAGAGGCGGCCAGCCTGCCAGCTGGTGAAATCAAAGGCGGGTGCAATCCCGACCCGCGCCACGAACGGATCGGGATTGCCGGTCCGCGTGTCGACCCAAACCGGCACAGCGGGGACGTTCGCGTTCGTTGACTCCGCAATCCCGAGGTAATCGCCCAGCATGTAGCCGGCGCCCGTCAGCGGCGCGAGGGCCGCGTCGCTGGAGACATCGGTGAGGCGGATGTTCGGCTGCCAGGTCGCGCCACCGTCAAATGACTGCGCCAGATACATGTCTAGCAGCGTGTTCGAGCCAGGATTGTCGCGGGAACTGTAGAACGCCGCCGTCAGAGTCTGGCCATCCGCGGAAGCTGCAATCGCCGGGTTCAAGACGCCCGCAGCGGCGGGATTGTCGCTGATCGGAATGGGTGCGCTCCACGTCGTGCCGGCGTCTGTCGATTTTGTAAACAAGACCCGCGGCGCGCCGTTGAGCCGCGCTTGGTAGACGACGTAGAGATGCCCCGTTGTGCGATCGGTTGTCCCGGAGGGCAGGAACGCTCCGTCACGCACATTAGGATGATCGTAAATGTTGACGTTCGTGATGAACTTCGGCGAGCCGAAGGTAACGCCGCCATCGTTCGAAACGACGGCCTCCAGGAAATCGTCGCCGAAATCATCGGTCGCATTGAAGTTCCAATAAATGATCGCCAGCTTCCCATCCGGGAGAAAAACGGGCTGGGAACCTTGCACCTCGTAGTTCGCGGGATGGACGAACGCGGCGCCGCTCCAGGTGGTGCCGCCGTTGTCACTAAGGACGCGCATGATCGGGGCGGCACGACCGCCAGTATTGGAAAAAAGCGTAAAGGTAACGACCACCCGGCCCGAGCTGGCCGTGTTCGCGAAGCTGTTGACCGCCATCCAATTCTTGTCCGGGAACAGGCTGGTATTCGGCGGTTGATACGCGACAAACGGATTGCCCCAGGTGTTCCCGCCATCAACAGAACGGCTCACGAGCACTGTGCCATCGGAGACCTGCCCGTTGCGCAGGCCGAGCGTGTTCAAGTAAGCAACGCCGTTGTGATCCGCGCCGGCGACGGGGTCTGTGGCGCGGTCATAAGTGCCGCCGCTGGCCGCAGTGAGATTTGGAATCAAGGCGCGCGTCCAGCTGAGGCCACCGTCGTGGCTCACGGAGTAACCGCAGTCCACGGCTCCGCCGTTCACGAAACGGCCTTCCTGGAAGGTGGCGACGAGAAAATCGGGGTCGTTAGGCGCGCGCTTAATGTGCGGTTCGGCCTGGGCGCGGAAATTTGCGGGCAAAGCCGGAGGATCATCGCCGAGACGGAGATTGGAAGCGACACGCGGATCCAACGCGATGATCACGTCTTCTTCATGCCCACCGGTGCGAGCTGCCGCATTTTTCTGCTGGAGGCGGGCCGAAAAAGCGGCCGGTGATTCGACCAGATCCCCACCACGATCGAGCCGGAGCAAGGCTCCGGAGGAGAGGCGCTCGAGTGGCACATCCTTGAGTGCTTCAGGGAAGCGCGTCCGATCAAACAGTTGGAGTCCGCCATTCCCGATCGGAGCTTGATTGGGAGCCGCGGCTGCGGGTTGATTGGAAAAAAAAGACGCCGCGGAAAGGAACGCGACGCATAGGCAAAGGCGAAGTGGTGTCATGGTTGTTGCGCCCTCACCGTACACCAGTGGGCTGCTTGCGCACGCGCGCCGAGCGACTTCTCGGGAGCCAGTAGACGCGCGGCAAGCTTGCTGAAAAGCCGCATCAACACGCAAACCGTGGGGGCAACCTTCGTTTACGGCCGCCCGTTCACCTGCGAGCGTGGCTGCAGTGGTCGACCGCGGTGGACCGATTAAACTCCAATCGCGACTCGTTGCGGGGATGCGCCTCCGAGTGCTCGATCAGATTGCGCAGAAAGCGCGTGATCATCTGCAAGCAGGCTCCGCTGAGTACGCTGGCGCTGAGGGAAACTTTGCGGGCCGCGAACGCTTATGAAAGCGATGCGGCGCGATTGTCCACGGCGGATTACTCCCGTGGCCGTTCTCCGGGACCCCCCAATCTCAAGAGCCCACGGTTAAAAGCAGCCGGCGCAGAAGGCGCGAGGGAACGGGGTGGGATATGCAGCTCGCGGTGGAGGTTGCGGCCATCGCCTGGCGCCACAAGGGCTCGATCCGACTCCGCCTTCCTTAGTTCGAAGACAAAGGCCGAACTGGAGTGTTTGCGTGGAGCGTCTGAAGTTGCGAGTATCCGGCGATGCTCCACGCACGCCGCGCTGTTTTCATTCAGGTTGGCGGGTTGTTGTTGGCGTCGATCTTCCTGTTCGGCTTGTCGCGCTTCTTTCCGATCGCTGACATTCTAGGGAGTGTGCAGGAGCGTGTCATGCGTTGGGGGGCATGGAGCGCAATCTGTTACCCGCTGCTCTATGCATGCTGCAATGTGCTTTTGCTACCAGGAGGATTTCTCAGCATCGGTGGCGGGTTCTTCTTCGGGCTTTGGTGGGGGTTTCTCATTATTCTGATAGGGAACGTCGCGGGGGCTGCGCTTTCTTTTTACATCAGCCGGTGGGTAGGAAACAGGTGGCTTCGACCAAGGTTGTTGCGCAACGCGACGCTGGAAGCATTGGAGCCCGCTGTGGAACGCGAAGGCTGGAAAATTATCCTGTTAAGCCAATTGCACCCACTATTTCCGACAAGTCTCCTGAATTATCTTTATGGTCTGACGCGTATGCGTTTTAGGACGTGCATGTTATGGGTTGCGATCGGTCAGGCGCCTGGGTTGTTTTTATACGCTTATCTTGGCACTCTGGGGCAGCTCGGATTGAAGCTCGTGCGCGGACAGACGCACCCTCGAGCCATCGAATACCTTTTTTGGGGAGGAGGACTGCTGCTTTCTGTGGTCATTTTAGTTCTGCTCGGCAGGATTGCCTTGCGGCTACTTCAGGAAGCGCAGGACGTCGCCCGTCTTAAGGGGGTGCCGTTGAAGCCTCTAACAAGTCCGGAAATGGTCTTGGAGAAGCCGTGAATAATTCCAGAGACCAGGAGCTGTTGGCAACGGCCCGCTCGGCTCGTGAGTTTGCCTATGCTCCTTACTCACGATTTAAGGTCGGAGCTGCTTTGCTGCTGGAGGACGAGCGTGTTGTTTGCGGTGCCAACATCGAAAACATTTCCTTTGGGCTGACGGTCTGCGCAGAACGCGTCGCGGTTGGAGCCGCGGTGCTATGCGGCTGCACCGCTTTCGAGCGATTGGCCCTGTTTTCGGATTCCGAGGAACCCGTTGTTCCTTGTGGGGCGTGCAGGCAGGTGCTTGCCGAGTTTGCGCCCGAGCTTGGAATTGTTAGTCAGGGACTGAAGGGAAAAGTTTCGGAATTTAATCTAGGATATCTTTTACCGTCCCCCCGACAGGGCATTTTGAGATAGTTCCACGTGGAATGTACAACTGCTCCGCAGAATATGACGTAATCGTCGTTGGAAGTGGCCACGCAGGCATTGAAGCGGCGATGGCATCGGCACGCCTCGGTTGCCGAACGCTCCTGCTGACGCAAAATATCGACACGATCGGCCAGATGTCCTGCAATCCGGCGATCGGAGGACTCGCCAAAGGGCAAATTGTTCGGGAAATTGATGCCTTGGGTGGGTTCATGGGCCAAAATGCTGACGCGACTGGCATCCAGTTTCGGCTGCTAAACCGCGCTCGGGGGGCAAGCGCTCGGGCGCCCCGTGCTCAGTGTGATAAAAAGGCCTACCAGTTTCGAGCGAAGGCTGAAGTTGAAAAGGCGAGCGGACTCGACGTCAAGCAGGCCACAGTTGAAAAAATTTTGGTCGAGGATGATCAAGTCACCGGATTAATAACCGACCTAGGTGTCGCCATCCGCGCATGGGCAGTCGTCATTACCGCAGGCACCTTCCTACGTGGCCTTCTCCATGTCGGGGACCAAACGAAAGCGGGCGGCAGAATGGCTGACGTGGCTTCCGGTCTTAGCGAAAATCTTCGGCAGTTGGGATTTGAGGTGGGGCGGTTCAAAACCGGAACCCCGTGTCGGATCAATGGTCGTTCCATTGATTATTCTAGGTGCGACATTCAAAACGGCGAGAATCCCCCCACGTGGTTCAGCTTTCTTCCGTTCACGGCGGCGAAAGCGGGGGACTACTTTACCCTAAACCGCGACAATTTCCACGTGGAACAAGTGCGGTGCTGGATTACGCGCACAACCCCGGCAACCCATGCTGTTATACGGGAAAACCTGCACCTTTCGCCACTTTACGCCGGGCGTATTCACGGGACCGGCCCCCGTTATTGCCCGTCCATCGAGGACAAGGTGGTCAAGTTTCAGGACAAGCAGAGTCACCAACTCTTCCTTGAGCCGGAAGGGCTTCAAACAGACGAAGTCTATGTCAACGGGATCTCGACCAGCCTTCCGTATGACATTCAGCTTCGATTCGTACGGACAATTCCAGGATTGGAGAAGGCGGAGATTATGCGGCCGGGCTACGCCGTCGAGTATGATTACTTCCCGCCTGTTCAACTGAGCAATACTTTGGAAACGCGGCGTGTTGCCGGTCTTTATTTTGCCGGGCAGATCAACGGGACCTCTGGCTACGAAGAAGCAGCTGCACAGGGCTTAATAGCGGGGGCGAACGCTGCGCTGAAGGCAAAGGGCGAAAAGCCCTTTACGATCCCTCGGAGCGAGGCCTACATCGGCGTTTTGATTGACGACCTCATTACGAACGGAACCGATGAACCCTACCGGATGTTCACAAGTCGCGCCGAAGATCGGCTTTCGTTGCGACACGACAACGCGGACCAGCGACTCACGCCGATGGGACGACGGGTGGGGTTGGTGGACTCAAAACGCTGGGAGTTTTTTTCCAGGAAGGTCGACGATTTGGAGCAGGTTCGCCGCGCAACGCGCGAGCGTGTGGAGGGAACGCTGATCGGGGACCTCCTCAAAAGGAGCGATTTTCGCCTGGGTAGTATCCCCGAGGCTATCTCCGGCATCGCATCTAAAACGATCTGGGACCTCGTCGAAACAGAAGTAAAATACGAAGGTTATATCCGGAGGCAGACCGGTCAGAACCGACAGATCGCCGGGCGCGAGGAGCAATCGATCCCAAATGAAATCGATTTTCGAGCGGTGCCGGGCCTCCGCCTTGAAACGCGCCAGAAGCTTGAGAAAGTCCGCCCGACCAGTCTTGGGCAGGCAGCTCGTATCAGCGGGATCACACCAGCGGACACCGCGATTATTTCGATCTGGCTGAAAAAGAACGCTTCCGCACCTCAGGAGCCCGCGGGCGGCCATTGTGCCGCAGCGAAATTATAGA
>JACCXA010000279.1 GCA_013697365.1 Chthoniobacterales bacterium | reverse complement strand
CAACCGTAACCCCGGGCTGGTCCCTACTCCGCTGCTGCGGAGCAACGCTGCCAGCAGCCTTTAGGAAAGGCGACACTCTTGGTGTTTCCGTCGGACCCAAACTGACGCGGCCTTTGTCGTGAAGCTGCCGCAAGGGGGCCAGCGCATGTTTGTTATCCTGAGCGGAGCGGCAGCGGAATGTAGTCGAAGGACCTCGCAGACCAGCACCGGCGTGGCGCTGTCCAGTGCGACGCGAGATATCCTCGCCTACGCTGCGCTCGGCCGCTTATGACAAATCCCGGCTCTAAGCTTCCGTGGGCGATTCCGCGCGGTGGCGCGAGATAGCTTCCGCCAGCTGCCGAATCTGCGTTTCCTCATGGGCTGCGGTTACGGTAATCCGAAGACGCGCTTCATTCTTTGCGACGGTCGGAAAGCGAATTGCCGGAACGAGGAACCCTTCCAACTGCAACGCGCGGGAGAAGTCAATTGCAGCCTCTTCGTTGCCGACGATAAGGGGATGAATCGCGCTGCCGGTTTCCTTGCCTGGGCCGAAGTGGGCCGAACCGCCCGCGAGCGACCGGCGTAGTGTTTCGATGCGCTCCCACAATTTCTGTCGGCGTTGCTCGCCTGCTTCCGTGCTGAGGAAATGAAGAGCCGCACAAGCGGCCACGGCAAGGGCGGGCGGCGGAGCCGTGGAGAAAATGAAGGAGCGGGCCCGGTTCAACAGCCAATCGATGAGACTGCGAGAACCACAGATATATCCACCGCTTACCCCGAGCCCCTTGCTTAGCGTGCCCATCTGCACGTCGACGTCGCGCGTGAGATTCTCCAGCGCCGCGAGTCCGCGACCATGCAGTCCCACCACGCCGATGGCGTGCGCTTCATCGAGCAACAAGAGCGCGCGGAAACGTTTTTTGAGTCCCACCAATTCACGGAGGGGAGCCCGCTCACCCTCCATCGAGAAGATTGACTCTGTGATAATGACAACGCGGCTGTCGGGCCGTTCGCGGCGCGCCCAATCCAAGTGACTCTCGAGTTTTCCGAGATGATTGTGCGGAAACACGCGGAGGGTCGCCCCGCTCAACTTCGCGCCATCGATGAGCGAAGCGTGACAAAGCTTATCGAGCACGACGACGTCCGCCTTTCCCGCCAGCGCCGGGATAGTCCCCACCGCCGCTGCATAGCCGCTGCTGAAGCAAAGCGCGGCTTGGGTACCCTTCCATTTCGCGAGCGCTGCCTCCAGCCGCACGTGGGGGGATTGCGTTCCGCTGATCAGCCGAGACGCTCCCGCGCCGACGCCGAACTCTGCAATCCCAGCCGTAGCCGCTTCCCGAAGAATCGGATCGTTCGCGAGACCGAGATAGTCGTTCGAGGAAAAGTTAACCAGTTGCCGTCCGACGATCTGGACTTCCGGGCCTTGTGGCGTGCCGATCTCACGCAGTTTGCGATGCAGCGATTGCGCCCGAAGCGCTTGGAGTTGCTCGTGGAAAAGTTCGCCCATCGTCGCCGCCTGGCTGCGGCCAGACTACATCCAAAGAGCCCAGGAAAGAAGCGCCGCGGAGTCGGTCCAAACGTTCGGCTTATTGTCGCCCAGCACGACGGCGATGACGTCACGCCCCGGGCGCGCGCCGCTTGAGATCAGGCAGTGCCCGGCGGCATCCGTGTAGCCGGTCTTCATGCCGTTGCAATAGGGGAGCCGTTTCAAAACTTTATTAGTGTTCTCGAGCTCGCGAGTGCGGCCATCAGCGAAACGGAAAACAATATTCGGGAGCGAAACGATCGAGCGAATGGTCGGATTGGCGTAAGCGGCTCGGGCGATGAGCGAGAGATCGCGCGCCGTCGAATATTGACCGGGAGTCGGGAGGCCGTTTGGATTCACGAAATTCGAGCTGGTCGCGCCCAGGGACTGCGCTCTGGCATTCATCAACTGGGCGAAGCCTTCGAGGTTGCCGCCAGCGTCTCGTGCGAGGCAACGCGCGACGTCGTTGCAGCTTTTCACCAGCAACGCCCGGAGCAGATCGATGCGTTGGTAGGTATCGCCGGCCTTGATGTTGAGTTTCGTGGGCTCCGCATAAGTGTCGGTCGGCATTACCGTCACCGGGCGGTCAAGATAGCCTCGTTCTGCCACGAGGAGAGCGGTCAGCAGCTTTTGCGTGCTCGCGGCCGCGCGCTGCTGGTCTGCGTTCTTCTCGTATAAAACTTCGCCGGTCCGTGCATCGATCACGATCACGGCGGCTGCCCGCGTCGTAGGAACGCCGCCGGGAAGGGCCAGCGGTGGTGTTAATTCGACCGGCAACGCGCGCGACGCCGCGGGCATGGCGCGGACCGCTGGTTCCTTTCGAATCTTGCCCGCGCTCTTCTTTTTCGCAGGCGCCGCCACCGCCGAGGTGGCGGCAATGCAGAGCAAAGCCGTCCAAAGACGCCAGTGGCAAGGTTTGAATCGGAGGGGGAAATTCATCGCGCAGAAGTTGCGTTACGCGACCACTGTTAGCAAGGGACGCGCCGTAGCTACACGCCCGGTCCGCGTTGGATCAGCTCAATCTCATAGCCTTCCGGCGCATCGATGAAAGCAATCGCGCCGCCATCACTGTTCCTGTGCGGTCCGTCCGAGAGTGGGTAACCCTTCGCCGCGGTGTGCTTCGCGAACGCTTCGATGTCGTCGACCTCAAAGGCGAGATGCGTCAAATCCGGTCCGACGACCACAGGTCCGCTCTCGTCGAATTTGCAGAGCTCGATCTCCTCCTCGCTGCCCGGCGCTTTAAAGAAGACAAGCTGCGAACCACGGCCTGACGTGTGCCGTCGCGTTTCTTCAAGACCGAGAACGTCCTTGTAGAACACGACGGTTTTCTCGAGGTCTTTTACGCGATAACGGGTGTGCAGGAGGCGTTTGATCATGATGAGCAGTTTAGGGCCTTTTCGGGGATGGTGTATGAAAACATCGAACATCCGACAGTGAACATCGAACAGCGAAGGGGACCCTGCGAGCTTCCTCCTTGAACACTCCTCGTCTTCCGAAGCCAACTGTGATTTCTTAGCGGACATGAAGCTCGTGATCGCCGCCACAGGCGCCAGCGGAACGATCTACCTGCAACGGTTGCTCGAGCAGATTGATGTCGTTGCGAATGAGGTTCACCTTGTCCTGAGCGGTCATGCGCGTCAGGTCGCGACTCAGGAAACAGATGAGCTGCGCATCCCGTTCGGTATCACGAAACATCCGGAGAACGATCTCAACGTCCCGTATGTGAGCGGTTCGACGCGTTTCGATGCGATGGTAATTGTGCCCTGCTCCATGTCCACTCTGGGGCGCATCGCAAGTGGCTCAGGTGAGACCGCACTTCTCCGGGCCGCGGACGTTTTCCTTAAGGAGCGCCGCAAGCTTATTGTCGTCCCGCGCGAAACGCCCTGGAATCTTATCCACGCCCGTAATGTGGTTACGCTCCTGGAAGCAGGCGCGGTAGTGCTTCCGGCGATTCCGTCGTTCTACAGTCGCCCGCAGTCCGTGGTGGAAGTCGCCGACACCGTTGTCTGGAGGATTCTTGATCAACTCGGGCTGCCTAACCCGCGGGCCTATCGCTGGAAGGACGAGCGCGCGTCAGCAACGTCGCTCCCCGATTGAAGATCCAAGGCCGGCTGGCGCGAGTCTTGATCGCGTTGGGATATTACCTTTTGCAAGGCTGGGCGCGCACCTTGCGTTGGGTAGTGGATGATCGCGCCGCGCTCGTCGAGCGACCGGTGCGCGCATTCATTGTGGCCGCCTGGCACAATCGCCTGCTTCTTTGGCCATATGCGGGCCGTCGATACCTCGCCCCCTACCACGGCTCCGCTCTGATCAGCGCGAGTCGCGATGGCGATTTAATCGCCGATCTGGTGCAGCGTTTTGGCTTCGATGTCGTGCGAGGTTCCAGCTCCCGGAAAGGAGTGAGCGCCATCGTCCAGTTGGCGGCCGTTTTGGAATCCGGAGGCTCGGTCGCCATGATCCCGGATGGACCGCGTGGGCCGGCATACGAGCTGGCTCCCGGGATTATTTTCCTCGCGCAGAAATCAGGCGCACCTGTTTTGCCCATGCATTTGGAGTTCTCGAGCTGCTGGCGTTTGAAAAGCTGGGATCGCTTCATCTTGCCGCGTCCATTCTCGACCGTCTTTGTCACCCTCGGGCCGTTCTATCAGGTTCGTGCGACGAGCAGTGAAGCAGAATTTGAATCCGAGCGTCTGCGTTTGCAGAATGCGATGATGGAGATGGTGAAAATGCGCTGACGAGATGGGAAAGCTGATCGATGGCCGCGCGATCGCGGAAAAGGTTTACGCTGAATTGCGCGCCGAGATCGCCGGGTTGAAGGCGCGTGGCGTGACGCCCGGTCTCGCGGTCCTGCTCGTGGGTAACGATCCGGCCTCGCGTGCTTATGTCCGTTCGAAGGACAAGATGTGCCGCGACCTCGGCCTGCACTCGGTGAAACTGGAGCTGCCGGCTTCGACCACGCAGGAGGAAATCCTCGCGCGGATTGATGGGCTGAATGCGGATCCCGCCGTGCACGGCATCCTGGTGCAATCGCCGCCTCCGCAGCAGATCGATGAAGCCGCCATCGTGCGCGCGCTCGATCCAGCGAAGGACGTTGACGGCTTCCATCCGAATAACGTGGCCCGGCTCGCGCTCGGCGATCCTGCCGGTTTCGTACCTTGCACGCCGCTGGGT
>JACCXA010000211.1 GCA_013697365.1 Chthoniobacterales bacterium | reverse complement strand
ATCTCGCCGACATGCTGCACAAAATGGGACGCGAGTTTGGCGCGACCACCGGACGCCCCCGGCGCTGCGGCTGGTTTGACGCGGTGGCCGCGCGCTACGCGACCATGATCAATGGCATCGATGAGCTTGCGATCACCAACCTTGATGGGCTCGACACCCTCCATCCGATCCGGATCTGTGTTGGCTATCGACTCAAAGGCAAACGGCTCGACGTTCCGCCGTGTGATGCGGCGCAGCTCGAAAGTTGCGAGCCGATCTACGAAGAGCTGCATGGTTGGAAAACACCAACGCAGACCGCGAAGAAATTCTCGGACCTGCCCTCGGCTGCGCGCGTTTACGTAAAGCGATTAGCGGAGCTGACCGGGGCAAAGTTAACCGTGGTCAGCGTGGGCCCCGCGCGCGGCCAAACCATCGTGCTGTAATCCATGGCCGCGCCCGTCCAAACCGTTCCGCGCCATGTCGCGATCATCATGGATGGGAACGGGCGGTGGGCGAAGGATCGGGGCCTGGCTCGCATCAAAGGACATGAGCAAGGCGCGGAAGCGGTGCGCGAATGCGTGGAAGGTTGCGGCGAATTGAAGATCGAATTCCTGACGCTCTACGCATTTTCGGCGGAGAACTGGCAGCGTCCGAAAGCGGAGGTCTTCGCGCTTATGCATTTGCTCGAGCGCTTTTTGAAAGAGAAAACCCCGGAGCTGCTGGAGAAAAATGTCCGGCTGCAAGCCATTGGCCGGTTGACGGATCTTCCCCCGGCTTGCCAGCGTCAGCTCCACAAATCGATCGAGAGCACATCGCGCAACAACGGACTCACTCTCATTCTCGCGCTCAGCTATGGGAGCCGGCTCGAGATTATCGACGGCATCAAGAGCCTGCTGCGCCAAATCGAGGAAGGACATATCGACAGCGCGATGATCGATCCGGAGATGTTCAGCAAGCATCTCTATACGCGCTACTACCCTGATCCCGACTTGCTCATTCGCACTTCCGGAGAGCTGCGCCTGTCGAATTTCCTCCTGTGGCAATTGTCCTACACGGAGATGTATGTCACGCCGAAGCTCTGGCCCGATTTCACGAAGCAGGATCTCAGCGCGGCGGTGGAAGCATTTGGCCAACGGCAGAGGCGCTTCGGCGGAGTCGGGTAGCGGCGGCACCTTGTAGCGGCGGTTTATGACCGAACGCCGCGCGATCTATCACCCGCAGCGCGAGCGCCACTCTGTCAGTCCCACGCGAAGTCGCGGGTGCTGCTATTAGATAAACGCTTCCGCCACAGAATCAGCCAGCAGTCTCCCTTTTTGCGTTAGCACGAAGCGGCTTTCCTCGTGCCGCAGTAACCCGAGCGTGACGAATTCCTCACACTGATTCTTTTCGCGGAGCCACTCGGCCGGAACGCCCCAGCGCGTCCGCAATCCAAGAGCGATCTGTTCGCTCCGCTTTATCGAGGGCGTAAGCTTTTCAATCGACACTACCGCCGAGTAGCCGCCCAGAACGCGATCGCTGTAGTTGCGATAATCGCAAACGTTTTGCCAGCGCTCGGTCCCGACGGTCGAGAACGCACTCGGACCGATCCCCAGGTAATCGGCGCCCGACCAGTACCCGCGATTATGCACCGACTCGTACCCGGCGCGCGCATAATTCGAAATCTCGTATTGCTCGTACCCGGCAGCTTCGAGGACGCGCATCGAAGTTTCGAAAAACGCAGCGTCGGTTTCAATTTCCGACCGATACTCCCGGCGCGTCTGCCGGAGAAAAAACTCCGTGTCTTCCTCGTAAGTCAGGCAATAGGCGGAGATGTGATCGGGCGCGAGCGACACAGTGCGAAGGAGGGTGTCCTCCCATTGCGCGGGTGTCTGTCCCGGCAAGCCGAACATCAGGTCAAGACTGACGTTTTTGAATCCCGCCTCGCGTAGCATGCGGAAGGAAGCTTCCGCCTGCGCGGAGTTGTGCTCGCGACCGAGAATGGAAAGAAGCGCATCGTCCCACGATTGCACACCGAGGCTGATTCGGGTGACACCGAGCGCCTTGAGCATGTTTGCTTTCCGGGGCGAAACGCTTCCAGGATTCGCCTCGATCGTCCATTCCGCGAGGCGCGAAAGGTCCAGATCTTCACGGAATCCATCCAGCACGAAACCAAGCTGATCGGTTGAGAGCGCCGTCGGCGTGCCTCCACCGAAGAAGATGGTTTCCGGTTCGAGACGGAAATGTTTACTCAGCTTTTTCAGCTCGCCCAGCAACGCCTCGCAAAAGCGCTGCGTCTGCGCGGGATCAGCGCGCTCCTTGTAAAAGGCGCAGTAAGGACAGATCCGTGCGCAGAAAGGGATATGAACGTAGAGATGTCGGATGACAGCGCCGGCAGTTGGCAGTTGAAGGAAGGACGCTGGCTGTTGAACGTTCTCCGCTGTCTCCGTCTCCGTTGCCACCGCTTAATATCTTGTCGATCCGATTTTTAGCGCTCCTTTTTTTTGGCACGGCCAGTGAAGCTTTCTCCCAAATCGCGCAGCCGGCAGCATCGCCCGCGATTGTCTACTCCGTGCGCGAGCCGGCAGCTATCGTGCAATACCGCACCGATGCAGCGATCGTGCGCGGGATGGTGAACCGCCTTGTTCTCGGCGTCACCGGGAAGCCGGATATTGCCAGCGCGTGGGCTTCGCTGGTTTTGCCGACAGATAAAGTCGGCATCAAAATCTCAGCCGCGGGTGGCGAATTGTTCACGACGCATCGCGACGTGGTCGACGCCATCGTGGAAGGGCTGGCGGCAGCCGGCGTTTCGCGGAGCGGCATCATTGTCTGGGACAGGCAGCTGGGCGGAACCAAGGAAGCAGGGTTCCGACGTGGCGCGGGAGGGTATCAACTGCTGTCGATCGAGCCGCGCAACGGCTACGATCCCAAGGCGACCTTCACGGCTCCCGTCATGGGGAGGCTTGTCTGGGGGGACCTGGCATACATTCCGCGCCGGGGAGAAAATCCATTGAACTCCGAAAGCAAAAATACCAGCAGCACCAGCCATTTTGCCAAGCTGGTGACGACCCGGCTCACCAAGATCATCAACGTGCCGACGATGAGCGACAGCGCCTCCGCCGGATTGGCCGGATGCCTTTACAACATGACGCTGCCGAACATCGATAACTGGCGGCGCTTCACACAGTTTGAGACGCTCGGCGCTTTCGGAATGGCAGAGATCTACGCCGATCCTGTCATCAGAAACAAAGTCGTGCTGCACATCATGGACGGCCTGCTCGCGGCATATGCTGGCGGGCCGGAATCGCATCCCAGTTACGCGGTCCATGAGGCGACCATGCTGGCGAGCAAAGATCCGGTGGCGATCGATACGCTCGCGCTCCGGCGGATTGAGCGACTGCGGGCGAACGCGAAGCTTCCGCCCATCGGGGAACTCGCCGCGCATGTGCAGATCGCGGGGCAAATGGGCCTGGGCGTGGCGGATCCCACCCGGATAGAATTGCGAGAGCTCAGCCGATGACTGCGCCGGTTTCGCTGGCTGAAATGCGAGGGCCGCTGCTGCGCTCGGTCTCGCGCTCGTTCTATCTTTCGATTCGCCTGCTGCCGGCCAAAGTGCGTGATCCGGTCGCGCTCGCTTACTTGCTGGCGCGGGCCACGGACACGATCGCGGACACCACGGAGGTTGAGGCGAATGTGCGCGTGCGAGAGCTCGCGAATCTGGCTGCGATGATACAAGAGGATCGCCCTGCTGGTTCGATCGGGGGCTTTGCAAGTTTGCAGAAGAACCCTGCCGAGCGTGCTCTCATCGAGTCTGTCCCGCATTGTTTGCAGTGGCTCGCAGCCATCGGCAAAGGTGATCGGGCAAACATCCGGGGCGTGCTGGCGAGCATCAACGAAGGCCAGGCGCTGGACGTCGAGCGCTTCGGCGACCCGGCGCAAATCATGGCTTTGCAGAGGGCCGCCGATCTCGACCGATATACCTACCTGGTCGCGGGATCGGTCGGAGAATTTTGGACAGATGTCTGCTTTCGGCACTTGCGGGACTTCACAGCCACGGCGCGAACCGAGATGGTTTCGTCTGGCGTGGCCTACGGAAAAGGACTGCAGCTCGTGAATGTCCTGCGCGACTTGGGAGCTGATTTGCGCGCTGGTCGTTGTTACCTGCCGGCGGAAGAGTTGCACTCGTTAGGCCTGACTCCTCAAGACCTGAAACGGGAGCCATCACGCGCCTTGCCGCTGGTGCAGGCCTGGCGGGTCCGAGCCGAGCAGGGGATTGCCGCAGGGATTGCTTACTCCTGTGCGGTTCGGTCCTGGCGCGCGCGGCTTGCCACAGCGCTTCCGGCCTTGATCGGCGCACGCACCCTCGCGCTCCTGCGCGAAGCGGGCCCCTCTATCTTCACGACCAAAGTGAAGGTGAGCCGGGCTGAAATTCGGCAGATCGTGCTCCATGCAACACTGACGCTGGCCTCGCCGAGCTCATTACAGAAAGCGTTTCGCACGCTTTCGTCGCAGCCGGGGTAGAACGGCACACTGGCCGTTAATTTCGCCCCGATCCTGGGCCGAGATTTCCAACGCTGCCTTGGCGGACATTGTTCTCGCGTGTTGATCGCAAACCGATCAAAATGCCTGAATAACCGGGACGAACCACCGCTCCACGAGCGGGAGGATCGGGGGCAACAAAAACCTCATCAAAGAAGACAACATGATCACTACTAAAAAACTAAACATCGTCGCTTGCGCGGCATTATCTCTTGGCCTCGCTGGCCTGTGCTCCGCACAAACGAGCCCAACTCCCAGGGCAACCCCAACAACAACGACCTCTGCAACCACAACGAGCACGACGACCACCAGTGGAAGCACCGCGCCTTACACGGAAGGATCGGTCTGGGAGATCACCATGGTCAGAACAAAAGCGGGAATGAGCGATGATTACTTGAAGAACCTCACTCAAGCCTACAAGTCCACGAGCGACGAAGCGAAAAAGCAGGGCATCATCCTGGATTACAAGATTTTTCTCGGCGAAGCGGCGAACGCGGATGACTTTGATATTCTTCTAATGGTCCAATACAAAAACATGGCGGCGCTCGATGGCTTGCGGGAGAAGACCGACCCGATCGCCGCCAAACTGATCGGCGGCGAAGACCAGTTGCGTCAGGGCTCAATAAAGCGCTTGGAAATTCGCGACATCCTCGGCACAAAAATGATGCGTGAAGTCACGCTGAAATAGGCGCTTTTGAAGGCAGTTCTGCCTGCGACGCGCAGCAGCAGGATTTTTTCTCGATATTAACGAAATGCCCTCCCGCTCGACTCTAAACGGGAGAGCATTTCTTTCGCGGACAGGAACGACACCAATCACGAGGCGTGCTCGGTATTTACCGCGGACGCGCGACCGACTTCCTGACGCACGAGGTGATTCTGCTCGAGGTGTTTTCGCTCATCGCCAAGCGACTCCACAAACAGGCGGCGATCGAGTGGATTGGCGCTCTTAAGACCTCACCGCGCATCAACATCACCCCGCCGTCCCCCGATCTAATCGAACGCGGGTGGCGGCGCTGCGCCAGGTTTGCCGACAAAGAATGGGACTGGATTGATTGCATCAGCTTCGAGTTCATGGATGTAAACCGCCTTCGCGACGCGCTCAGGCTTGATCATCATTTCGCGCAGGCGGGGTTCAGGCTGCTGGTCTGAACGGCAGAGTGCTTGCCGATGAGTTCTTTTTTTCGCGAACTGAAGCGGCGCAACGTCGTGCGGATGGCCGGGTCTCTTCTGACGGGCGCGCAATGCCGCACAGTTGCCGCCAACTCCGAAGGCATTGGCGGCGAACTAGACTCCGAATGACCGCGAGCCCTAACCATCTGCTGGATCTGATCGGGACTGGCGGACGCCTTTCTTTGGTGGAGCAAGCACGATGAGCACAAGCGAAGTCGCGGTCACGCACGGCGGTGATGCGGCCTTCATGGGTCATCCGAGGGGCCTTTTCTATCTCGCGTTCACCGAAGCATGGGAACGGTTTTCCTACTATGGAATGGTGGCGCTGGTCGTCCTTTACATGGTGAATCAGTTGCTGCTGCCAGGACATGTCGAGCACATCGGTGGATTCTCCGGGTTCCGCGCTGCTCTGGAATGGCTGTTCGGCCCGCTCTCAAGGCAGGCGCTCGCGTCGCAGATTTTCGGGCTCTACTCCGGTTTCGTTTACTTCACTCCGCTGCTCGGCGGCATGATCGCCGATCGCTGGATCGGACAGCGCAATGGTGTTGTGATTGGCGCCCTCTCTATGAGTGCCGGGCATATCGCCATGACTTTTGAGGAGTCATTTCTCGTGGCCCTCCTGCTGCTCGTCATCGGCTCCGGTTTCCTAAAGGGCAATATTTCGGCGCAGGTGGGCGCCCTTTATCCGCGAGAGGACGAAGCGCGGCGAACCCGAGGTTTCCTCATCTTCTCCACCGGAATCAATATCGGAGCGGTCGTGGGACCCTTGCTCTGCGGTCTGCTCGCACAGGTTTATGGCTGGCACTACGGCTTCGGCATCGCCGCGATCTTCATGCTCCTCGGCCTTGCCACCTATCTCTACGGATACCGCTACCTGCCGGCGCGGGTGGAACGGCGCAAATTCGAGGGCACTGCTCGCCTCACCGCCGCCCAGCGGCGCATCGTCTATGCGCTCATCGCAGTGATGATCATCACCGTCTTCCAGTCCACGTCCTACTATCAACTCTACAACGTGAATCCGATCTGGATTCAAGAGCATGTCGCCCCAAGCCTGGGCGGCTTCCGGATCCCGGTTCCCTGGTATCAATCACTCAATTCAGTTTTCAGCATCCTGGGCGTGCCGCTGGTCTTCTGGATCTGGCGTCGCCAGGCAGCGGGACGGCGCGAGCCAGACGATCTGGCAAAAATCGGCACCGGAGCCTGGATCGCCGCGGCGAGCAACCTGATCCTGGTAGCCGCAATTTTCGCTTCCGGCAGCGCGCCGGTGCACCCGATCTGGCCATTCCTCTATACCGCTATTCTGGGAATTTCCTTCCTCTACTACTGGCCCACGCTTCTCGCGCCGGTTTCGCGCGCTGCGCCGGCCAAAGTGAACGCCACCCTGATGGGTCTGGCCTTTATGAGCCTGTTCATTTCGAATAACCTGATCGGCTGGCTCGGCGGCTTCTACGAGAAGATGCGCCCCGCTGAGTTTTGGGCAATGCACGCGGCCATCGCCGCCGGCGGAGGCCTTCTCGTCGTGCTATTCGGTCGTCGCCTCAGTCGGGCCCTCTACCCGGTTCAGTGATCGCCGAAATTACTTCTTAATTCTTACTTCCTCGTTCTTACTTTAGTGCCGTGAGCATCGTCGGAAAAGTTGAGAGCCTTTGGCGGTATCCGGTCAAAAGCATGCGCGGCGAAGAGATGGATGAAATGTTCGCCGGTTATGCGGGAGTTTATGCCGATCGGCTTTTTGCTTTTGAGAGCTCGGCTAGTCCGAAAGGGTTTCCGTTTTTTACCGGACGCGATCAACGTCAGATGATTCGCTACCGCACGCGCTTCCGAAATCCGGAGAAAGCAGCGCGGCCGGTCAACTTGAGTGAAGCCGAGAAACTGGGATCGGGCGCGAATCCGATCTCAGCCGACGTATCCGAGTTAATGATCGATGTCGAAACGCCGGAAGGGAAAACTTTTGCGATTGATGACCCGGCTTTGATCGACAATCTGCGAGTAAGCATCGACGGAAAGCACGAGCTCACATTGCTTCGCTCGGACAAGGCGATCACCGATTGTCGTCCGTTGTCGATCTTCGCCGTGCAAACGGCAAAAAAACTGGGCGAGGAAACCGGCGTCGCCGTCGATAAGCGCCGCTTTCGCGCAAATGTTTATGTCGATTTAATATCATCCGAAGGCTTCGCCGAGGATGAATTCGTGGGTCGCTCGTTGCGCATCGGCCCAAAAGTAACCGTCGCCGTTCTCCAGCGCGATGGGCGTTGCATGATGATCACGCTCGATCCCGACACTGCGGAGAAAACGCCGGCCATATTGAAAGCCGTCGCGCAAGCGCATGAAGGCATGGCCGGTGTCTATGGTGCCGTGCTCGCGTAGGGAA
>JACCXA010000236.1 GCA_013697365.1 Chthoniobacterales bacterium | reverse complement strand
GATCGGATTAGAGCGCGGCGTCCGGCCGATTGCGCTTTGGTCGATCACGACGGCCTTGTCGAGCTGATCGATCCCGTGCAGGCCCGCGTGCAAGCCGGGTTTGTCCTTTGAATTATAGAAGTGCCGGAAGAGAGCGCGTCGCAGAGTGTCGTCGACGAGGGTGGATTTCCCACTCCCGGAAACGCCTGTCACGCAGGTTAGGCAACCAAGCGGAAATGCGGCGGTGACCTTTTTGAGATTGTTTTCCGTCGCGTCCCGCAGCGTGATCCATCCATCCGTGGTAGCGGCCGATGATCTGGGTGAAACGCGCCGCTGGGGCACTGCGATCTGCGCTCGCCCCGAAAGGTAATCTGCCGTCGGTGAATTCTTCGCACGCAGAACTTCCGCGAGGGTCCCTTGCGCGACCAGTTCGCCGCCGCGCGGGCCTGCGCCGGGACCGAGATCCAATATGTAATCCGCGGCGCGGATTGTCTCTTCGTCGTGCTCCACGACGATAACGGAATTTCCCAGGTCGCGGAGACGGAAAAGTGTCTTCAGCAACCGTGCGTTGTCGCGCTGATGCAGGCCGATGCTGGGCTCATCGAGCACATAGAGAACTCCCGCCAATCCGGAGCCGATCTGCGAGGCGAGCCGGATGCGTTGCGCTTCACCGCCAGAGAGTGAACCGCTTTCGCGATTGAGCGTGAGGTAGTCCAGGCCGACTTCGATCAGAAACTGGAGCCGGGACTCGATTTCACGCAGCACATCGCCGGCGATCTTGCGTTGTTGCTCGGTAAGTTCGAGCCGGCCCGTGAAGTGCGCGGCCTGGTCGATCGTCAGCTCAGAGAGCTGATGGATGTTTAGTTCCGTGGTCGCCGACCCCGGCAACTCGTCGGCGTTGCCGGCGCGTAAAGTTACGGCCAAAATCTCCGGCTTGAGGCGCGCGCCTCGACAGGTCTGGCACGGCACTCGGGTCATAAAAGCGCGGATGCGTGTGCGAGTGAACTCGCTTTCGGTTTCCTCGTAGAGCCGATGCATCTGCGGGATCAGCCCTTCGAAGGGCTTGGCGCTTTTTTGCGTCTTCCCATTTGTGCCGAAACTCATCTGGATCGGGAGATTTCCCGTCCCGTGGATGAGCGCGGTTTTGAAGCCGTCCGGCAGATCCGTGTAGGGCAGGAATTCATCGACGCCGAAGTGCTTCACGAGCGCGCTTTGCAGGCTTTTGTAATAAGCCTGCATTCGCTTCGTGCCTCGTCGCCAAGGCACGATCGCTCCTTCCGCGATCGACTTGCTCTGATCGGAAATCATCAATTCCGGATCGACGACCTGCTCGGTTCCGAGCCCGTGGCAGGAGGGGCACGCTCCGAAATGGCTATTGAAGGAAAAGTGTTTTGGGGTCAGCTCGCCCAAAGAGAAGTTTGTCTCGGCGTTTCCATAATCAGTCGAGTAGCGAGCCGCCTCCCACTTCTCCGCCACTTCGATGATCGGTGTTCGATGTTGGATGTTCGATGTTTCCTTTCCGCTCGTTTGCCTCAACACCACGATCTTGTTCCCGCCCCACTTCAGCGCGGTTTCGACCGAGTCCGCCAGCCGGGTTCGAATCCCGTCCCGAATTACCAGCCGATCCACCACCGCCTCAATCGTGTGGCGCCCTGTCTTCTTCAGCCGGATCGGTTCCGGTTGCGCCAGCTCCAGGATCTCGCCATCGACCCGGATGCGGACGAATCCCTCCCTCTTGACCTTCTCGATCACGTCACGGAATTCTCCTGCCTCATTCTGCACGAGCGGTGCCAGCAGGATGATCTTCGACTCCGGTTCGTAGGCGAGGATCTGATCCACGATCTGTTGCGGCGTTTGGCGGTGGATCGCCTGGCCGGTGACCGGATCATGTGGCTGCCCCACCGCGGAAAAGAGCACGCGGAGGTAATCGTAGATCTCCGTCGTCGTCGCGATAGTCGACCGAGGATTCGCTCCGGCGCTGCGCTGCTCGATGGCAATCGCCGGCGAAAGGCCTTCGATGAAGTCCACGTCCGGCTTCTCCATCTTGTCGAGGAATTGCCGTGCATAGGCCGATAGGCTCTCGACATAACGGCGCTGGCCTTCCGCGTAGAGCGTGTCAAAAGCGAGCGAGGATTTCCCGGAACCGCTCAGGCCTGTGATGACCACCAGCTTCTCCCTCGGAATCTCAACATGGAGATTCTTAAGATTGTGCTGGCGCGCACCAGTGATCTTGATAGTTTCGGCTGGCATCGGAACGACGAACGTCGAACCCGTCAGTTAAGCATCCCCGGTTCGTTTCTCCAGCCATTTCGCCCCGACCATGAGTGATCAAGAGCGCACAATTTCCCAGGAAGAGCTGGTCGTATTGCAGAAGAAATTCAGCGAGATCAAGCACTCGATCAATAACGCGCTCGCCGTCATGATGGCGCTGTCTGAAATGTCGCAGCGCCGCCCGGACTACTCCGAGAAACTAGCCAGCACGGTGCTGACGAAGGCGCCGCAAATTGTCTCGAGCCTGCAGGAATTCACGCAGGCCTTGAACGAAAAAGCAGGGCCGAAGCCGGAAGGCATCCCGACGGCTTAGGGCGCCGTCTCTCTCAAGCAGCTCGGGTTCTAACGGCCCCACGCTCAGGCGCCGGTGCGCCATCGCCTAGGGCTGCGGCGCGACTGAAGGCGACGGTACCGAGGAGTCTTCGGCTGGAGGTGCGCTCGATGCAGGCGTAGCCGGTTCTTGTGGCACGACTGGCGCCGTCATGCCAACTGCTTGATCCGCTGGAGTGACGGTCTGGTCGCGTTCAATCCCCATCGCGCCACCGGGCGTCGGGTTGGTCACCGAATTCGGCGCACCAACCGCAGAAGAAGGAGCTGCCTGCGGACCCGGAAGAGCAGCCGCGGCGCCTTCAGTCTTCATGAGCTCCTTGCGCAAACCACTCGAGGCGTTCGTTCGATGCGCGTAAAGGACAGAGAGGAGAAAAGTCATCGCGAAGAAAATCCCCGCCAGCCAGCCGGTGACCTTCGTCAGCACATTGGACGTTTGCGCTCCGAAGATGTTGTCGGTCACGCCGCCGCCGAAAGCCGCGCCCAGCCCTTCGCTCTTGGGGCGCTGCATCAGGATCACCAGGATCATGAAGAGAGTGACCAGCACGTAAAAGACGAGAACGATATTGAGCAAAATGGTCATCGGGACGGGCAATATGGCCGGGCCCACCGTTTTGTAAACGGCGATTGCCCTTCCCCCTCATGATCCTGATCCTACTCTTGCTCTTGCTCGGAGGCTGGGCAGCTGGATTAGGATCAAGATCAGGAGCAAGATGAGATCAAAGCGAAGATGAACGTCCGGGGGCAACATTTCCGGACGATATGGCCAAAGGCTGGCGATGAGCGCGTTGTGCAGCTGATTGATCAGCGCTTCTTACCGCATCGTTTCGTGGTGGAAGACGTCACGACCGCCGCGGAGATGGCGACGGCGATTCGCGACATGCATGTGCGGGGCGCTGGGCTGATCGGCGCAGCGGCCGGATATGGCATGTATCTCGCCGTCGTGAAAGGAACCGACCTGGCCGCGGCAGCTGAATTGTTGAAAGCGATGCGGCCGACGGCGGTGAATCTCGCCTGGGCTGTCGACCGCCAAATCCGCGCTTTGTCGCAAGCCGTGACGCCGGAGGAAAAAATCCTGATTGCCCGGACGACTGCCACGGAAATAGCTGATGAAGATGCGGAACATTGCCGCCTCATTGGGCTGCACGGGTTGGAGCTGATCCAGCAGATCGCCGCGCGAAAACAGGGGCGGCGCGTGAATGTTCTCACCCATTGTAATGCCGGCTGGCTCGCCTTTGTCGATCATGGCTCAGCCACAGCACCGATCTATGCCGCCCATGATGAAGGTCTCGCCGTCCACGTCTGGGTCGATGAAACACGCCCGCGTAACCAAGGCTCGAAGCTGACCGCCTGGGAACTGGGCGAACACGGGGTGGCGCACACCATCATCGCCGACAACACGGGCGGACATCTCATGCAGCGCGGCGAGGTGGACCTGGTGATTGTTGGAACCGATCGCACGACTTATACGGGCGACGTTGCCAACAAGATCGGCACATATCTAAAAGCCCTGGCCGCGAAGGATAATGACGTGCCGTTTTACGTCGCGCTTCCTTCATCGTCATTCGATTGGACGATGCGCGACGGCCTGGCCGAAATTCCGATTGAGGAACGGGGCGCAGAGGAAGTGAAACACGCCGACGGTTGGGCAGATGGCCGGGAGGTGGAAGTGCGTGTCACTCCCGAGAGCAGTGCCGCGGCCAACTACGGCTTCGACGTCACGCCGCGCCGCCTGGTCACGGGCTTGATCACCGAGCGCGGGATTTGCGAAGCGAACGAGGAGAGCATCCTGGCGCTCTTCCCCGAGCGCGTGGTCGGTCGAAGAGGCGACACTCCTGTCGCCGGTCTGCAATCGTGCGCGTAAAGCATTGGACAGGAGTGTCGCCCCTTCGCGACCCGCCGCCGTCAGAGGCGCGCTGCGATCTTCTGCGCGTTCCAGATTGCATCCAACTCCGCTAATTCCACCTCACCTAGCTTCCTGCCGTGATCTTTGAGTTCGTCTTCGAGCGCGTGGAAACGCCGCACGAATTTGTCGGTCGCACTCTGCAGAAGCGTTTCGGCTTCCAGCTTCTGCCGGCGCGCTAGATTCACGACCGCGAAAAGCAGATCTCCAAGCTCCTCCGCGATCCTGGAAGCAAGTCGGTCATCCAGGGCCTCCTTAGTCTCCGCGAGTTCCTCGTCCACCTTCGCGACGACGTCCGCGATATCATCCCAATCGAAGTTCACATGCGCGGCTTTCTTTTGAATCTTCTGCGCCCGCATTAGCGCCGGCAGCGCCTTGGCCACCCCGGTCAGGTAATGCGAATCCTCGTCCTTCTTCTCCGCGCGCTTGACGGAATCCCACAGCTTCACCACCGCGCCCGCATCGTGCGCTTCGCTTCCACCGAAAACATGCGGATGCCGGCGGATCAATTTCGTGGTGATGTCACGGAGAACCTCTTCCATCGAGAATCCGCCGCGTTCGCTCGCGATCTGCGCGTGCATCGCGATCAACAGCATCACGTCGCCGAGTTCCTCACGCAGATTGGTGTCATCGCGCTCGCGAATGGCCTCGGCCACTTCGTAAGCTTCTTCGAGTAATTTCGGCACGAGTGATTCGTTCGTTTGCTCGCGATCCCACGGGCAGCCATCAGGTGCGCGGAGCCGGGCCACCACAGCGCAAAGTTGAACGAAGCCGGCAAGCTGCGGGTCGAGAGCGGGAGGCGTCGAGTTGTCCATTGTTTCACTTACGGCAGGCAGCTCTGCAGCAGGCTCAGATCCGCCAGAGCGAGCGATGCGTTCCGAACTCAGAAATCTCTCCCGTGCTCTTCTTGCTCACGTAAATCGTGATCCCGATGACGGAAAGCAAAGTCGCAAAAAAGATCAAAGCGACCAGCCAGGATGGAATATGTCCGACGCGTAACGCGCGATAAAACCCGCCCACGTTATCCATGGGCTGAGTCGCGTGCAGGAATATTTTCGTCACCCAGGCGACAATGATGAGGATGAAAATGAAGACGTAATTGCGTTTCAAGCGCCGGCCGACTGCTTCCAGTTTGGTGATCTTGAAACGCGGCAGGATCAAGTCTTCACAGACGAGCTTCTTCCATTCGCCCTGCAGCATCTGGCGATTCTCCATCACCATCGGTACGAGGAAGTGCGCTTCGAGCATGCGGACACGGGCGCGGAAAGCATCGTAAAACCGATAGCGGCGCGCTTCGATCCAGAGCATTCCCCAGACGATTGCGAGATTGAAAAAGAAAATGATGTGCGGCACCTCGCGATTCGCGAACGCGATGGTGATAATAGCGGTGCTGCTCGTGATGGCCCAATTCGTAGTGATGTCGAGCCGCTGCCGCCAGACCATGATGCGCCCGAGCTCGCCCCGGTAAAAATGCGACATCGCATTGACATAGCCGGGATCATAAACACTTCGCTGAAGCGAGACCGTCCTTTCGTCGTTCGTTCCAGTGTTTTCGTTTGCCACAGCTGAGTGATTGGATAACTGCCTTTGCCGGGTTAATCCACCAAATCCTCGGAACCCACATGGCCATCGTGTTAGCAGATCTGCTCGAGGAGGACCGTGTCACGCTCGAGGTGCGTGCGCAGAGCAGAGACGAAGCGTTGCGGGAAATCGTTGGAACAATGGGTGGCGCGGGCGCGGTGGAAGAGACAGCCAAATTTCTGGCGGAAGTGCGCGCGCGCGAAGAGGTGCACACCACGTTCATGGGCAACGGGGTCGCTTTCCCGCATTCGCGCACGGCCTTGGTGAGCACGATTGTGCTTGGCATTGGGCGGAGTCGGGCCGGGGTGCCCTTCGGTGAGAAAGGCGAGCTGGCCCATCTGATTTTCGTGGTTGGTGTGCCGCAGCGAATGGTGAAAGACTATTTGGTCTGCGTGGGCGCCCTCGCGCGGCTGACGAAAGACGACGAAAATCGCGCCGCGCTCATGAGCTCAGCGACGCCGAACGAGTTCGTGACCTTGCTGCGGGAAGCGTCCTTGCTTCTCGAGTGAGAGTCCGGGCTTTATCGTTCCGCTGCGCGCGGCTCCTGCGGAAACGATTTGTCAGCTTGTGGCCCGCTCGCCGGCCTGTCTGCGTAATACCAGCGATGCAGCCGCCGCGGTGAAACGCCGATTTTGTAGAGGAGGATGAACAATCCGTTCTGGATCGTTTTTCGCCAGGCGCCTTCGCGCGAATGCCGCCGCGATGAGGTTCCCACCGGTGGATCGAGGACCACTACTTTCCCAGCGGCGCGGAGGCGGCGTGAAAATTCCATGTCCTCCATCAGTGGGATTTCGGCAAACCCGTCGAGCTGCGAAAAAACTTCGCGCCGCACGAACACCGACTGGTCGCCGTAGAGCGTCCCGCCGTTCCGCGTCAGAAACCGCGCAAACTGTTCGAGCCACATCAGACGCGGGTGGCGATCGTCGAATTTCCGAAAGAACGCGCCGCCGATGACCGCGGGCTCGCGGCAGGCCAGGTCAATCGCACTCACGTGCCTGGCGGTCAGCTCGGTGTCGGCGTGCTGGAAAAGAAGCATGTCAGCTGAGGCAGCCCTGGCACCAAGGTTCATTTGGGCGCCTCGATTTGGCGCGGGGCAGCTGCAAAGGATTGCACCGTGCCGCCGCGCCAGATGTTCCGTCGCCGCATCTCCACCTGCGTCGGCGACGATGATTTCCCGGATTCCGTTTAGGCCCGCCAGGACCGGAAGTAAAGCGGACAGATTTTCGGCGTCGTGCCAGGAAGGAACGATGATGCTGATGGTCGGAGCGGAGCTGCCAGCAGCGGCGCGGTCGGAGATTTCAGCCACGGATCAACACAGATGAAACACGGATTCGGAAGAGATGAATTCCAAAGCTGACCGGTTCATCCGTGATCCGTGGCCCAATAAATCCGGCCTGCCCCGCCACCTCCAGCAATCGCTTACGGCGACTTCTTCAAAAGCTGATTACGCGCCCGATCGAGGGCTCGCCGCTCGTTTGCCGTCAGGCTGTTGATTCCTGATTTCGAAATTTTCTCAAGGAGCGGATCAATCGACTCGTAGACATTCTCGGGCTCAACGACGCGACGTGGGCTTGATCTCGGCACCACTTTGAACTTCGGTTTCGGTTGGAGTTTGTCTTTGAGCGCGGTCAACCATTCCAGCTCTGGTCCAATCCCCCGGAGACGAATAAAAAGGAAGGCACCTCCGATGCTGAGCCAAAGGACCGCCAGTTCCGGCCAGGCGCGAGCGGCGAACAGTTGCAGGGTCAGGATTGCGCCCAGGACGAGTGCAACCCATTTGGCGAGGATGCGCAGAAACATTTCTACGCGCGGAAAAATTGTGGCGAAGGCCACGAAGACCGCGAAGTGCAGACCAGATGATCCGGCCAGCCCGGTGCGCTCGCTCAATCCCCAAAGAGTGAGGAGCAGCGTGGGAGCGAGAAGAAGCAACAAATAAAGAGTGATGAAGGCCCGCCGGCCGATGTAGCGCTCCACCTCCTGGCCGAACATGAAGAGCATGTACATCTCGATCGCGAACCAAAGCAGCCCGGACGGCGGATGAACAAAGGCGTAAGTGGCGATCTGCCAGACCGCGCCGTTCAGGACGGCGGCGCTGTCGAACATCAGCGCGTTAAAAAAGCTCGGAACGAAACACGCGAAAACGGCGGCTACGGAATGCAACGCCACGAGCAGCGTCGTGACATGCACCGGATAACGGCCCACCCACGTCACCGGTTGGTAATCATCGGAGGTGGTGACCCCATACATGGAGGCAATAAACGGCGCGCGGTTCGCAGGTGCAAGCGACGTTCGCCGTGCTGCAAAGCTGATCTTTCAGGTTCGAACCTGATTCATGCAGAGATCATGCCTCTCGGGACCGCCCCACCGCAGTTTTAACTTGGACAACCCCACGAGCGAAAATACCGTGATCTCCCTTCGAGGGAGCAACACTATGGATAATCTCGCACCTGCCATCACTCCGCCGCGGGGAGTCGGCGGCACCAAGATCTCCCATCAAGGTGTGCTCGATTGGGTGCAGGAAGTCGCCCGTCGCACGCAGCCTGAGAACATCTTTTGGTGTGACGGCTCCGCCAGGGAAAATTCCTATCTTCTCGAGGTGGCGCAGCATCAGGGCATCCTGCAAAAACTAAACGAAAAGAAAGTTCCCGGCTCCTATTTGCATCGGTCGAATCCGAACGACGTCGCGCGGGTCGAGCAATTCACGCTCATCTGCACACGGACGAAAGAAGAGGCCGGCCCCACGAACAATTGGGCTGATCCAGCCGAAACCTACCTAAAACTAAACGAGATGCTGAAGGGAGCGATGGAAGGGCGCACCATGTTCGTGATTCCCTACATCATGGGCCCGCCGGATTCGCCGCTCGCGAAAGTCGGATTCGAAATTACCGATTCGATTTACGTCGTTCTCAGCATGCGCATCATGACTCGCATGGGGGAGGTGGCAGTGAAGCGCCTCGAAGGGAGCAGCAATGGCGAATGGAATCGCGGCGTGCACTCCTTGCTCGATGTCCATCCCGACCGCCGCCTGATCTGCCATTTCCCGCAGGATAACGCGATCATCTCCGTTGGGTCCGGCTACGGAGGCAATGTCCTCCTGAGCAAAAAATGTCTCGCGCTCCGGATCGGCTCCTATCTCGCTCGCCAACAAGGTTGGCTCGCGGAACACATGCTCATTCTGGGGGTGGAATCACCCGAAGGGCGGAAGCATTACGTTGCGGCCGCTTTTCCGAGCGCTTGCGGCAAGACTAATTTCGCCATGCTCATCCCGCCGGAACATTACAAAGGCTGGAAGATCACGACGATCGGTGACGACATCGCCTGGATGCAGATCGGCGCGGACGGCCGGCTTTATGCGGTCAATCCAGAGAACGGCTACTTCGGGGTTGTGCCTGGGACGAGTTACAAATCGAATCCGAATGCGATGAAGTCGATCGAACGCGACACGCTCTACACGAACGTGGCGCAGACGGATGATCACGATGTCTGGTGGGAAGGCAAAGATGGGCCTGCACCAGCCCATGCGATCGATTGGCGCGGGAAGGAATGGACGCCGGAATCCAAGGAGAAAGCTGCGCATCCCAACAGCCGCTTCGCCGTTCCAATGCGCAACAATCCCGTCCTCGATCCCGATGTCGAAAAAGGCGAAGGCGTGCCGATAAGCGCGATCATTTTTGGCGGTCGGCGCAGCGACACCATGCCCCTTGTTTTCCAGGCGATTGACTGGGAGCGCGGTGTCTACGCGGGCGCGACCATGGCCTCGGAAACAACCGCTGCGGCCACCGGCGCGGTCGGCCAGGTCCGGCGCGATCCCATGGCGATGCTGCCCTTCTGCGGTTACCACATGGGGCAATACTTTAAGCACTGGCTCAAAATCGGGCCGCGAATACAGAACCCGCCGCTGATCTTTCACGTGAACTGGTTCCGCAAGGGTGCCGACGGGAAATTTCTTTGGCCCGGGTTCGGCGACAACATGCGGGTGTTGAAGTGGGTCATCGATCGCTGCGAAGGCCGCGGCGGCGCGACGGAATCACCGGTGGGATTCATCCCGCGCCCGGCGGATCTGGATACGCAAGGCCTGGCCAACGTTCCGGAGGAGACGCTCGCCGAGCTGCTCTCAATCAAGCCTGGCGAGTGGAAAAAAGAGCTACAAGGCCAGCAGGAGTTTTTTGAAACCCTGGGTGCTGATCTGCCGCCAGAGCTAACCGCTCAACACAAAAAGCTGGCGGAGCGTTTCGCGAGCTGACGTTAATTGTTGGCGCGCCACGCCCGCGAGGTGCGCCGGAATACGGCCCGGAGGCTGCAAGCCCATGCTACCTTTGCTGCTATGCCGCTGGCATTCCAGCCCCCGCTTCCGCCGATGGAAGCGCGCTCCGTCGACGCGATTCCGTCGGGCCATGAATGGCAATACGAACCCAAGTGGGATGGATTCCGTTGCCTCGCCTTTCGAGACGGCGATCACGTTTATCTGCAATCCAAAGCAGGCCAGCCGCTCGCGCGTTAT
>JACCXA010000233.1 GCA_013697365.1 Chthoniobacterales bacterium | reverse complement strand
GCATTGGCGGGATCAAGCTGGAAAATCTCGCGGAGGTTATCGCAGCGGGCGCCCGGCGGGTCGTTATCGTCTCTGGCTTGCTGCAAGCGCCCGATGTCGCACAGTATGCGCGCGCTGTGCGGCAGTTGCTCAATCAAAATTCCGAGATCTAGAACCGAAATTCACATGTCCGTCCTCATCGTTGGCTCCATTGCACTCGATACCGTCAAGACTCCTGTAGAGGAACACACGGATCAGTTAGGCGGTTCCGCCTCATACGCCGCGCTGGGGGCGAGCTTTTTTTCGCCTGTCAAGCTGGTGGGCGTTGTGGGCGACGATTTCCCGCAGTCTGAATTCGCGTTTTGGAAAGAGCGCAAGATCGACGCCGCAGGGGTGCAACGCGTCCCGGGGAAGACTTTTCGCTGGTCTGGCGAATACGCATGGGACATGAACACGCGCGAGACAAAGTCAGTCGCACTGAATGTCTTTGAGCATTTCCGTCCGACGCTGCCGCCATCGTATCGTGCAACTGATTTCGTGCTCCTGGCTAACATCGCGCCGGCTTTGCAATCCCATGTGCTCGATCAGATGGAAAAACCCCGCTTCGTCGTTGCGGATACGATGGATCTTTGGATCGAGACGGCCCGCGCGGACCTGGACGCTTTGCTGCCCCGCGTCGACCTCCTTATTCTAAACGACAGCGAAGCCCGCGAAATGACGAAGGAGACCAGTTTGATCAAGGCTGGGAAGCGCATTCGCGCAGCGGGACCGACGTATGTCGCGATCAAGAAGGGCGAACACGGAGCCCTTCTCTTTGGTGAGGATGAGTTCTTCAGTTGCGGCGCGTATCCGCTCGAGGATATCCACGATCCGACCGGGGCAGGGGATACCTTCGCGGGCGGAATGGCTGGCTACCTGGCGGCGACAAGCGGCGAGCTTGGCTTCCCTGCCTTCCGAAGGGCGATGATCTACGGCAGCGTTCTGGCCAGCTTCAACGTGGAAGCCTTTAGCCTCGAACGCCTGCGGACGCTCACGAGGAAAGAAATCGATGAGCGTTACCAGATTTTCCGGTCAATGAGCCAATTTGAAGTAGTGGCGTGAGGATCAGTTCCGCGCTCGTCTCCGGGTGCAGGTTTTCGCGGGGTTGCGCTGGCACCATTGCGCTGACATTCCTCTTTACGTTTTCTTCCGCCGCCGAAGCAAAGGGGCCGTGGGTTGTTCTGAAAGATTGCCGTCTGGCCAAGAATGAATCGAACGACGCAGATAGCTTTCATGTGAAGGCCGGCGGCAAGGAGTACATCTTCCGCCTTTACTTCGTGGATGCACCCGAGACCGATGCGTCCTTTCCTGACCGCGTGGACGAACAGGCGAAGTACTTTGGTCTAACGACTGCGCAGACGTTGCAGCTTGGCGATCTCTCGCGGCGCTTTTCGAAAGAAAAACTGGCGCGTCCGTTTACGCTTCGCACCTGCATGCAGGGCGCCCTCGGACGGAGCAAGCAGGAACGCTTCTATGCGTTTATCGAAAGCACCGAAGGCGACCTCGCGGAGTTGCTCGTTGCGAACGGCATGGCGCGAGTGCACGGCAGCGGTGCCACCCCGGTGGGTTTGAATTCGCCTGAGCGCGAATGGCATAAGCTGCAACGACTCGAACGCGAAGCCAAACAGCAGAAGGTCGGCGCGTGGGGCGCGAATGAGGGACGCTTAACCGCGCGGCTTTCCAGGCAGCCACCAAAAAGCGGGCCAGATTCGTTCGATGCTTTCTTTCGTCCGGAACGGCTGGCGGCGCCGGGGGAAGCGGAACAGACCCTCGCGCCTTCGGCCGCGGCAGCGCCGTCATTGTCCACGGTCCCGGCGCCGGCTTCTGGCTCAGCGGGAGCTCTCTTGGACCCGAATACCGCGACTTCGGCTGAACTACTGGCAATAAAGGGAATCGGCCCTGTTCTGGCCGGCCGAATTATCGCGGCGCGTCCTTTCGTAAGCGCGGACCATCTCAGCAAGGTGGCTGGAATCGGGCCGAAGAAATATGAAAAGATTCGGCCGCATTTTATCGACGCTTCCACCGTTGGCGCGCCCACGCCACGGCTCTAGCAGCGACGTATCTTGTTCTCAGACGTGTCAGTGCAAGCTTCGGATCGACGCCTTGGTGCGTGAGATTCCTCGACTGCGCTAAACTCCGCTCGGGATAACAATGCGTTTGTCAGCGCTGGCCGCGAGTTCGGCCGCCAGATTGATCGCGGCAATCATGCTCTCAGGGCGCGCAAGGCCGCGCCCTGCAATTTCGAAAGCGGTGCCGTGATCGGGGCTGGTGCGGGGGAAGGGGAGCCCGAGCGTGACGTTCACCCCTTCGTGAAACGCGTGCAGCTTGAGCGGAATGAGACCTTGATCGTGATACATGCAGAGGACGCCGTCCCAATCGCCCGCGGCCGCGTGATGAAAAAGAGTGTCGGGAGAGAGGGGTCCGCTGAAGAGGGTTGGCTGGCGGGTTGTGCGCAGGGTTTCGACGGCCGGTAGGATAACATCTATCTCTTCGCGGCCGATCGCGCCAGATTCTCCAGCGTGTGGATTCAGACCTGCGACCGCGATCCGGGCCGGGGCGTGGCCTCGCTGACAAAGGAAGTTATCGAGCAAGCATCCGACGCGCACGATCTCGGTTCGCCGGAGGGACGAGGCAACCGCGCTCAGCGGAATATGGGTCGTGACGAGGGCAACGGTGAGGGCGCCGCCGGTTAAAAGCATGGCGAAATCGGCGACGCCGCAACGACTGGCGAAGAATTCGGTTTGGCCTGGAAAATTGAAGCCGACTTCATACATGCGCGCTTTGTGAATCGGACCGGTCACGATGGCCTCGATTTCCCCGCGCTTCGCTAGGTCCACCGCCTCTTCCAGTGCGGCGAAGGCAGCTTGGGCCGTCGCGACTGAAGGTTTCCCTGGTTGAGACCCCGACTGATCGCCGATGATGCGAAATTCGGCTTCAGCTGGCAGGCGCCTCGAAGCCAGCGCAGCCCTGACCACCTCCGGACCAACGCCAGCAGGATCACCCAGGGTAATGCCGATGCGCATCACAACGCCAAAGGTCGGGGACGCGCGCGCTCAAACATTTCGCGAGCTTAAAGTCAGCTCCTTAGAAGGTGCGAATGGTCGCCTTCTGCCGCAAGCCGGCCAGCCAGTTCTCCTGCAACCTTTGGGCCTCTTCCTGGAGGAGCTTCTTCTCAACTTCCGTTCGGACCTGGGCTAATGACTTCGTGACACCGCCTTTCCTCTCGTCGATGCGCAGGATGTAATAGTTGCCTCCGAGCTCGACGATGCGGCTCATCTTTTTCACCGGTAGCGAAAAGGCCACCCGCTCCAGTTCGGGGGCAAGCGTCTTGCGTTCGATCCAGCCCCAGTCGCCACCCAGGTCTCGCGTGCTGTCTTCGGAATACATCTGTGCCATGCGCTCGAAATCCGCTCCGTTCGCAAGTTTGCCCAAAATTTCCTCAGCCATCGCCTTCTGCGAAGCGGTGTTTCCTTCGGCCGCGCGGCTCGGAATCATTATCATGCGGAGCTTGATCTGCTCTTTGCTCGTGAATTCTTCGCGGTGTTTTCGGTAATACTCGCCAATTTTTATGGGGGAAGCGATCGTGCTCGGCTTGACGTTCTTGCCGCGCATCGCGGAAACGATAATTTTGTCGAACTCGTCCTTGCGGAACTGTCCTAACGAGTAATTCTGCGCCTGGAGCGTCTTGACGAAAGTATTGCGATCGCCTCCGAAGTTCTCTCGGATGATCTCGTTGATGCGCTGCTCGACAAAGTAATCCGGAAGCGACAGCCCTTCCTTCTTGAAATCCTGGACGATGAGCTGCCGGTCGACCAAATCTTTCAAGGCCGCGGCGCGCACGGTCTTGAGCTGCTGCTCTAACTCCGCGCCCGTGAATTGCTGTCGCAGCAGGCGCTCACGCGGTCCTACCACCATGCGCACCTGGGAAAGCGTGATAACCTCGCCGTTCACGACCGCGGCGATTCCGTCGACGACTTGCGGGCCGCCCGCCGCCTCTTCCGAACTTTGGCCGGGACGACCAGGCGCGCGAGACTGCGAGAGCCCGGAGGCGGCTAAGGCGAAGACGATGAAAAGTGAAAGGAATGGCAGACGCATGATTGGTTCAGATCTTCTTTGTCAGTTCGACAACTTCCGCGAGGTTCCGCTCGAAGTTATCGGGGCTTAACCGGGGGAATTTTCCGCCCACCAGGATGTAGTCCCCACGCCGGGTCAGCATCAGCTTTCCGTCGCGAACCTCGACTCGGGTGACGGCGGCCTTGGCGGCAGCGAGTTTTATCTCCGTTAAAGCGAGCAAATTGTCAACCGCCGCGGGGAATTTTCCGAAGCGATCGCGCCATTCTTTTCGCAGCCGATCCCAATGCTCCCGCGAACTGATTTGCGCGAGAGTGCGGTAGGCCTGAATCCGCAACGGCGGGTCGCCGATGTAGCTGGTCGGAATGAAGGCGGGGAGGCGTCTCTCCGCTGCGCGCTGCACAAATTCCGCTTCGTTTGTGGCGAGGAAATCGAGCCGCACTTCCACTTCGAGGCGGGTCTTGAACTTTTCGCCTTTCAGCTGCGCCACCGCCTGCTTGAGCAGCTGGCAATAGAGATCAAAGCCGACGTTGACGATGTGACCACTCTGCGCGGTCCCGAGGATGCTGCCGGCGCCACGGATCTCGAGATCGCGCATGGCGATCCGAAAGCCCGCGCCTAACGAGCTATATTGTTTGATGGCGTTAATCCGCTTCCGCGCCGCGCCGACGGTCATCATTTCGCGCGGCAGCAAGAGATAGGCATAAGCCTTGTGTTCAGCCCGGCCCACCCGGCCGCGGAGTTGATATAAATCGGCCAGGCCGAAGCGATCCGCTCGATCAATGATGATGGTGTTCGCGTTCGGAATATCGAGGCCGCTCTCGATGATGGTGGTGCAAACAAGCACGTCGATCGAACCGGCCACGAAGCGGGTCATGACACTTTCGAGCGTCTCGGAATCCATTTGCCCGTGGCCAAACGCGACCCGCGCGCCGGGGCAAAGTTCAACGATGCGGTCGCGCACTTTTTCAATCGAGTGGACGCGATTGTGGAGGAAATAGACCTGGCCCTGGCGCTCGAGCTCGCGGTTGATCGCGTCGCGGATGATCCGCTCATCGTAGCCGCAGACGAGGGTCTCGACCGGAAGGCGGTTCAGCGGAGGCGTTTCGATGGTCGACATGTCTTTCACGCCGACAAGGGAGAGATAGAGGGTGCGCGGGATGGGTGTAGCCGAAAGCGTGAGCACATCCACGAGCTTGAACAGTTCTTTGAACTTTTCTTTGTGCAGCACCCCGAAGCGTTGTTCTTCGTCGATCACGACCAGGCCGAGGTCTTTGAAGAGCACGTCACCGGAGATGATTCGGTGCGTCCCGACGACGATGTCGACCCCGCCTTCCCGCAGGAGTCGCAGCACTTTCTTCTGCTCTGCCGGCGAACGAAAGCGACTCAGCATTTCGATGCTGACCGGGTAATCCAACATGCGCTGCCGGAAGGTCTCAAAATGCTGCTGCGCGAGCACCGTCGTGGGCGTGAGCAACGCGACTTGCTTGCCCTCCATGACAGCTTTGAAAGCCGCGCGAATCGCCACTTCCGTCTTTCCGAAACCAACGTCGCCGCAGATGAGGCGGTCCATGGAACGGGCTTGCTCCATGTCGTGCTTGGTCGCATCGATTGCTTTCAGTTGGTCGGCTGTTTCTCGGAAAGGAAAGGAGTGTTCGAATTCTGACTGCCATTTCGTGTCGGGCCCAAAGGCGTGGCCGAGCTGCGTTTCTCGCTCCGCCTGCACCGCGAGCATTTTACCGGCGTAGTCGAAGATGGACGCGGCCGCGTTCTTCTTCGCACGGGCCCATTTGGCGTCAGCCAGGGAACTGAGCGGCGGTGATTTCTTTCCCACCCCGACATAGCGGGAAATTAGATAGGCCTGCTCCAATGGAACGTAGAGCTTGGCTTCGTCCGCGAATTCGAGTGCAAGCACTTCCTGCCCGACGCCGCCAGTCACGGGTGTCTTCATGAGCTGGACGAACCGTCCCACCCCGTGCTCCAGGTGGACGACAAGGTCGCCTTCCGTAAGTTCGCTGAAGTCGATCTGCGCACGATTGCGGGCGAGCTTTTCGCCGCGTTGCAGACGGCGGCGGCCGTGCGCGGTGGCGCGCCCAAACAATTCGGCGGCGGATAAAACGACGAGTCGCCCCGCGGGAAAACTGAAGCCGCGGGCGAGCGTTCCTTCAGCCAACGCGACGCCGTCGAGTGCTGGGCTGCCCATGATTTCGCGAAAGCGCTCAATCTCGCCTTCGGTTTGGAAGTAGATCACGACTTGTAAGTCGCTTCTTTTCCATTCGTTCAGGCGGGTTGCGAACTGCGCGCGCTTCGCTTCCGCGATCATAAAGTCGCCCATCGTGAACTCGCCCACGTCGGCATCAGGAAACGCGCCACTGAAATCTTCGGTCTCGCCTTCCTCAATCCAACCAGCACTGACGAGGAGGTGGGCCTCGGCCGACTGCCCGTCCGGCTCGATGGCTACCTGGAGATGATCTTGCGCGATGTAGTCGCGCACTCCCCCGCCCTGATCTTCCGCGGCGCCGAGGAGGATATCGACGGTTTGGAGGTTGCGGACCGAATTTTGCGTGTCGAGATCGAACTCACGCAGCGATTCGATCTCGTCGTCGAAAAATTCAGCACGGACTGGCAACTGCGCCTGCCACGAATACAGATCAAGAATTCCACCGCGCACGGCAAATTGGCCACGGGTCGTCACCTGCGAAGCGCGATCGTAACCGCCTTCGTTTAGTGACTCGATCAGGCGCTCCAGTGTCTCGCGCGCGCCGCATTTCAAACGCAGCACGGCAGAGTCGAGCGCAGACTTCTTTGGCGCGGACTGATCGAGCGCTGCGCGCGTGGCGACGATGAAGTGCGGTCCGGTTTCGCGTGAAACCCGGCTAAGCAATGCGAGGCGCTCCGCCGCGATCTCCGGATCAGGGAGGATATTCTCGACCGCAGCGAATTCTACTTCCGGGAGAAAGAGCGCGTTCGGCACCCAATTAAGCAAAGTTTCGTAGAATAGTTCCTGCGCGCGCACGGTCGGACAGATGATCCAAAGCGTTTTGCCGATCTCGAGCGCGAGCGCAGCGACCAGAAGCGGCTGTGCCGGCTCGGTAACGTGCGAAAGGCGAACCGGCCAAATCCCCGATTCTGCAGCCCGGAGTTTGCCCACAATCGGATCTGCGGTGACGACGCGGGCGAGGAGGTCGGCGACACTGGGATTTCGCACCGGCAATGCTTCGCCGAATTGAGCCCGACCGCAATCTGCGTCGCCACCTCTGGAGTGGGCGAGGAGATGCGAACGACGGAATATCGCTGGCCGAGGTTAGAAGGAAAATGATTGCTACCCGCGACACCCGGGGCAAAGGCTCTGCGCCGTGCTGCCGAAGGCCTCCCTCTTATTATCCCGCGCCCGTTTTGGTCAGATCCTCGGGCTTTGTCTCGGCGCCATTGAAATATTTATCCTGCCGGAGCGATGGCGAGACTATGTGATCATGCGGAAGGCAGCCTAATCAACCCCTCGAATGATGCTCAAACCTAGAAGCCTCGCGAGCGTGCGAAAGGAGGTGCAACCGTGGGCGGCGGCACCGGCGACAAGACCACTGCTGCTCTTACAAATCTCGTCCGATAGCGTTCGCGACCGCGCGGAGGCGCGGGACGAGCTTGGAAAGTGTCTCAGGAAAAAGCGCTTGTCTGCCGTCGCTCTTGGCATCCTCCGGGGAGTCATGCACCTCGATCATGATGGCGTCGGCTCCCGCCGCGACTGCGGCGAGCGCCATTTGCGGAACTATTTCACGCAGGCCCACGCCATGCGTCGGATCGACAAGGACCGGCAAATGCGTCTTCGCTTTCAGGATCGGCACCGCGCTTAAGTCGAGCGTGTATCGCGTTGCATTCTCAAAAGTCCGGATGCCGCGTTCGCAGAGGAGCACATTCGCATTTCCTTCGTTCAGGATATACTCGGCGCTCATGACTAATTCGTTTAGGGTGGCGCTGAAGCCTCGCTTGAGCAGGACCGGCAGATGGCTTCGGCCGACATCTCGCAGAAGCGAGAAGTTTTGCATGTTGCGCGCCCCAATTTGCAGGCAATCGGCATAGCGCTCGATCAATGGGAGATCGCGTGCGTCCATGATCTCGGTGACGACCGGCAAGCCGGTTTCGTTGCGTGCTTCGGCAAGGAAGCGGAGTCCTTCTTCTCGCAGGCCCTGGAAGCTGTAAGGAGAAGTACGAGGCTTGAAAGCGCCGCCGCGGAGAAGGCGCGCGCCGGAGTCTTTCACCAGGCGCGCAATGGAAAGGATCTGCTCCCGGCTTTCGACCGAGCAAGGACCGCTGATAACCGCCACGGCGGCTTTGCTGCCAATGCTGACGCCGCAGATGTCGACTGTGGAAGCCGCGCGGCGCGCACTTTTTGCAGCGAGCTTGTAGGGTTTGGCTAGGGGAACAATGGCCTCGACCCCCGGAAGGGAGGCGAGGGGCTGATTTCGGGCGAGTTCCTCGGGCCCGCTCACCCCAACAGTGACTCGCGAGTCACCCCGGCTGACGTGCGCTTCGAGACCGAAGTCTTCGAGCCGCGCTACAATCTGTCTGATCTGCTCCTCGGTCACGGCCGGCTGCGTGATGATGATCATGCTTGCGCAGTGAAACCCCGAAGAGAATCAACTGATAGAAATAGTGTGGAACTTTCCGGAGCAGGGTGGACCGGGGGCGGCGGATTGAACCGAGGCTGAAACCAAATATCAGACACCGGAACCGGGTAGCGCCTTACAGCTAATTCGTGATCGTGACGGGAGTTCCATTCGAGACGGCATTAAAGAAGTTCTCGGCCATGAATTCAGGCATTCGGATACAACCGTGTGAAGCGGCATATCCGGGAAGATAGCCGGCGTGCATGCCCACGCCGCCAACAATGCGCATAAAGTAAGGCATCGGTGCGCCTTTGAAGCGCGTGCCGGGAGGCTTCGGATCTTTGTTCACCCCTACATTGGGCACAATGACGTTGTCGGCCTCGTCGACATAATCGCCGTAGAGATTAGAGACATGGTCCTGATCCTTCTGGATGATTTTGTAGGAACCGGTTGGGGTGCCGGTGCCCTCCCGGCCGGTTGAGAGCTGCGAGACGCCCACCAACTCACCCCCTTTGTAGAAGTAGGCCTTCTGTTCGGAAAGCTTGATTTTGACAGAGGGACTGCCAGAAACGCCGTCTCCATCCCAGTAGGAGACCGTGTCTTGCGGAGCAGCCGAAGAGACCGCGCCCGTACCGTAGACACCGCCGAGATACTGCGTCTGAGCGATGCTCGGATCCTCGTCACAAGCGGTCAACGCCAGGAGCGTTGCCGAGCAAAAAAGGCCTTGGGCGAGACGAAAATAGGAGTTTGTCATGGCAGCGGATTTTGGGCGGCACCTCCTAACGCTCTGAGCGCGTAAAGTCAAGGCAACCACCCGTGC
>JACCXA010000225.1 GCA_013697365.1 Chthoniobacterales bacterium | reverse complement strand
CGTCGGCTCCTTGGGCGACACCGTGTTCGCCACCGGCCTCGGCGTGAGCGGTGGCAGGCTCTTTGCCTTTGATCAGGTCAACGACCGCATCCGTGAAATCAACAAGATCAGCGGGAAGCTGGTCAGTTCGATCGACATCGGCGTCGGAAATCTGACCGGGGAAGGCGCGCTCGCTTTCCGCGCGGATGGGGTGGGCTTTCTCGCCTCGCCGCTCAACGCCAACAACGAGCCGGTCAATGACTTCTACATGTTCACGATTACGCCCGGTGGGACGGCTGGCGCGTCGGTCCGTATCGGCAGCACGGGCGACGTGGCGATCGACGCGATGGCTTTCAATTCTCAAGGAACGCTCTACGCCATCGGGCAAGCAGACGGCACGCTCTACACCATCGATACGACGACAGGCGCGGCCACGGCCGTCGGCCCCGTCGCCCCGCTCTTAGATGCTAACGGCGTGACTGTACCCAAGAACAGCCCCATCGCGGGCATGACTTTCGGCACGCCAAATCCGGACATGGGCAACGTAGAGGAAATCTATGCCTCCATCGACGATCGTCTCTATATCGTGAACCCCGCGACTGGCGCGGCTCGACTCTCCCCGGGAGCTCCTGCCGGGCAGAACATCGCGCTTAACTTCGGTCCCTTCATCAGCAGTGTCTCCGGCCTGGCCTTCTCGCCCGGTTCCGGCACCCTCGGGAACATGGGGGGTCGTCTCGCTGTGGGCACCGATGAGAGAGTAGGGATCAGCGGATTTATCATCCGGGGCACGCCGGCCAAAAGAGTGGTTCTGCGCGGCATCGGACCGAGCATGACGAATGTGCCCGGACGCCTGGCAGATCCAGTCCTCGAGCTTTTCAATGCGCAAGGGCAATTGATTGTCCGCAACGATGATTTTAGTGCGAGTCCCGAGAGGGCCGAGATCCAAGCGCTCGGTCTCGCGCCAAACCCGAAGGAATCCGCGATTCTCCGCACGCTCGCCGAGGGCACCTACACGGTAATCCTCAGTGGCGCGAACCGGACCACAGGCATTGGTTTGGTGGAGGTTTATGACGTGGATGTGGGCAGCAACAGCCGGCTGGTGAATCTTTCGACCCGGGGCTTCGTCGATCATGGCAACAGTGCCTTGATCGGCGGCATCGCCGTGAGCGGCTCCGCATCGCAGCGCGTAGTGGTTCGCGCGCTTGGTCCTGACCTTGCCAACCGGGGCCTGCCCGCGGCCAGTGTGCTGGCCGATCCGAACCTCGAAGTCTTCGATAGCAATGGCACATCGATTAAGACGAACGACACCTTCACGTCGGATCCTGACGCCGCCGAGATTTCTATGCGAGGCCTGGCGCCGGCCAACCCTCGGGAAGCGGCGACCATTGTCAATTTCGCGCCCGGCATCTACACTGTCGTCGTGAGAGGCGCGACGAGCACCAGCAGCGGTGTGGCCTTGGTCGAAACGTACAACCTGACAACACCGGCCCCTACGCAATAGCGACTCGCGCTGGCTAACAAATAAAGAGACGGCGGCTTTTGGGCCGCCGTTTTCTTTTTGCCAGGACGCGGCGGGCGCCCTCGGTTCCCCCGCACGGGGATCGAAATTGTCGGTCGGCGTGACGGAATCGCGCAGCGCGCGGTGAAAGTGCGAGCCAACTGCGAAATTTCTGCTATTGTGCGAGATGGCAAAAGCATCAGGTAAGTCGTTCTCACGTCGTGCTCCGGATATCATCACGGAGGAATTGGTGGCCGCGTTCGCTAGCAAAACCTCCTATGAGTTCAAGCCGCTCTTTGAGCTGATCTTTTCCAATCTGCGTGCCCGCAACGCCGCCAGCGGCGGCGAAGAGATGTTGCGTTTACGCGCCTACGAGAAGTTGCAGAGCCTGGTCGACCGCGGCGCCGTGAAGAAGACGGTGACCGGCGTTGTTAAAAAATACAAGGGAGTCTCGAGCGCGCTGGCCGTCCTTAACGTTGAGATGGAGGAACTGCGGCGCGAGTGGAGTCTCAGGACGGTCAATAACACAGCGGTTGCGGCCTGACCTCATGGCCCGCCCAAATTATTCTGGCGAAAAGCGTCGGAAGGAACTCGAGAAGCAGAAGAAGAAAGAGGAGAAGAAGCAGCGTAAGTTGCAGAACGCTTCGGCTCCCGTGGGTCAAGAGTCTTCAGACGACTCGGAGGAAACCCCGGCCGGTTCGGCTCCTCCTGATTGATCAGGCGCCGAAACTTTCACAGTTCCCGCCTCACGCTTGGGGCGATATACACTTAACTGCGTGAAGTTCCGGCTCGAGAGCGCTTCAAAGTGGTTTGCAGTCGGGTTCCAATCTGGCGCGAACCCTTTCACATCCGGGATGGAAAGAAGCTCAGCAAGAGGATCCTGAAAGCCTGAAGTCGGTGGCGTAGACCGCTACCGTTTTATCCCCCCGGGTGCCGTGCAGGTGCCTGCCTTAGGACGCAGCAAGAACCCAACAGCCCCCAAGGGCTCGCCGGTCACGTTAACGATAGGTTGTTACCGCGGCTTCTTTGCCTCCTCCCGGATTTGATCGGGCATCTCTTCGCGCCCCTCTACCTGCCGTCGCGCTTGTTCCCAGATCGCGCCCCTGCTATTCCGAGGACATGGGTCGTCAATGGTTACATGCGAAGCGTGAGGTTGCCGGTCTTAAAAAGGGGCAAGTCACGGGGAAACTCGTGAAAGAGATGATGGTGGCGGCGAAGCTCGGCGGGGCCGATCCGAATGGGAATCCGCGTCTTTTTGCCGCGGTGGAAAAGGCTCGGCGGGCCAGCGTTTCACGCGATGTGATTGAGCGTGCAATCAAGAAAGGCGCGGGTGTGGGAAGCGAGAAACTTTCGCTCGAACACATCGTCTTCGAAGGTTACGCGCCAAATAAAGTTCCGGTGATTGTCGAAGTCCTGACCGACAATAAGAACCGGACTGCACCTGAGATTCGCGTGCTTTTTAAACGCGGTCAGCTTGGCGCTCCTGGGAGTAATAAATTTCTCTTCGATCACGTCGGGTTGGTTGAAGCGCATCATCCCGACAACGCGGCTGATATCGAAGCAGCCGCGATCGAGGGCGGCGCCCAAAACGTCGAGCCTCTGACCCATTCCATGAACGATGACATTCCGGCCGAGGCCGCGGGAGCACGATTGATCACGGAGCCGACGGATCTCCATTCCGTCTCGCAATGGCTCGCCGCCAATGGCTGGACCGTGGTGACGAGCGAACTTGGCTACGTGGCCAAAAGTTTTCCGGAGTTGAATGACGAGGATCGCACACAGGTGGGCGAGTTCCTGCAAACGCTGGAAGATCATGATGATGTCCATCGCGTTTGGGCGGTGGTGAAGTGACGATTGATGGCGGACGAGCCGGAACAGTTCATCCTGGGTGACGCCGCGGCCGACGCTCTGAGCGAGGGCCGTCGCGGCCGCGGCTTCTTTGGACGACGTTGGAAGGTTAAAAAAGAAGTCGCGCCTTTAACACAATGCGAAAACTGCCGCGCCCCACTCACCGG
>JACCXA010000189.1 GCA_013697365.1 Chthoniobacterales bacterium | reverse complement strand
GGGGATCTTCAAACGTCGGCACCAGCACGCAGCCGTTCGCGATGTAGAAATTCGCGTAGCTCGCCGGCAGCCGCAGATCTTCGCGCACCATCTTGCGCGGCATCGGGAGGGTCACAATTTCGAGTGCGCCTCCCTTGATCCTGACCTCGTGGAGGCGCGCCAGGTTTTCCTGCAGCGGTTCATAATTCGAATCGCTGCGATCCCCTTCGACGACGGCGAGCACCGTTCGTTCGCTCACGAAGCGCGCGAGATTATCGATGTGACCATCAGTGTCGTCGCCCTCAGTGCCGCGCGAGAGCCAGAAGATGTCGCGCGCGCCGAGATAGTCGCGCATCCGCGTTTCGATCTGCTCGCGGGTCAGGCCCGAATTGCGGTTCTCGTTCAACAAGCACGATTCCGTCGTCAGTAAGGCGCCGGTGCCATTCACATCGATGGAGCCGCCTTCGAGGATCATCCCGCCATCGTAGATGGGCAGGCCAAGCGTTTCCGCTACGCGGGTCGGCACGACATCATCAAGATCAAACGGCGGATACTTTCCGCCCCACGCGTTATGACCCCAATCCACGACGGCCAACTGCGGCGCCGCAGCGCGGGTCAGGAAGATCGGTCCGTGGTCGCGGCACCACGGCTCATTTGTCGGGATGGTATAATACGCGAGCCGTTCCTGCGGCAACGCTTTGAGGACGGCGCGGGCCTCCGCCTCGTGCGCGCCGTTGCAAACGTTGATGCAAACCGGCTCGGACGTGAGCAGCGCAGCCACCATTTCCCGAAACGTGGGCAGAACCCTATCGTATGAATCGGGAAAGCTGATCCCTTCCCGCCGGGGCCAGGACAGCCAGGTGGCGGCATGCGGCTCCCATTCTGCCGGCATGCGATAGCCAAGCGCGGCAGGCGTTGTACGAACCGAGGACATCGGTGGAGCCATAACACGCTTCCCGGAAAGGCGACACTTCTGTCGCCTCTCAATGCGACGAGGAGAGTGGTGCGCCTCCGGAAGTCATAACTCGGCGCTGTTGCGCGGCGAGGAGAGGAGGAAAGTCGAGCAAAGCAGGCGAGGTCGTGTTCTCGACGAAATGCTGCGCGGTGCGCTTCAGGTCACACCAGCGTTCCCAATCCAGCTCCGGCGCGTGCACGATGTGGCGGAGGAGACTTCGCCATTCCATGAGCGCGCGCTCGATGTCGCCGGAGCGCAGCAAATCATTCGTGAGCCGGTAACGAGACCCAGGGTTGGCCACGACTTCGCGGATCACCTCCGACGCGCCGGAGCCGTAATGCACTGGCGTGCCCATCTCCAGGTAGCCCGAGTGGTCCGCACGGTCATAAATCCGCTGGCAAAGGATGCCAAGCCGGCCGCCGATGATCGCATCTTCACCGGCGAAGCGTGGACCTCCGCGGATATTTGCGAGATCGAAGACGAGATCGTCGATTGGGTATGTTTCGTCTTCGAGCGCGACCGCCACAGCCAGCCCTTCTCCGCCTTGGAAGAACGAGAAGACGACGCCGCGGCGGGTCGGCGTTCCATCCTCCAGCACCAGGCCTAGCCGTCGCCAGGCATAGGCAGGCGAAGCGGTGATGGGCACCGTGCTGTCGTGCTGGAGCTGATCGCAATCCCGGCAGACTGGCGGGATTGCCTCACGCTCGGACGGATGGAGCAATGCCCGTCCGTGGGAATCAACCTGAGCCGTTATCGGTACGGTCGAAAAATCAAGTCGGGCGGAGATGGTCTGGCCGCGTGTCACAAACTCGGAGACTTCTGCATGCTCGAAAACGGCGGGAAGGAGCTTGATGACTTCTGCAACGAATTCAGCGTGGGTAAGCGACCTCTTCTGTAGCGGCGGTCTGTGGCCGCCGACCGCGTCGTCCGCAGCCAAAACCAATCGGCGGTAATAGACCCCCGCTACAGGTACAGGCCGCTCGCGCAGGAGCTTCCGAAGCCACTTCACAGGCGTGACCGCGCCAGACGCGTCGATCGTCGCGAGCGGAACTTCGCGGCCGTAGATTCCCTTCGCGCGGAGTTTGCAGAGGTTTCCGAAGCCGCGGCCATCGAGCATCCGTGGCAGTTGAAGGGCCGGAACCCAGCGCTCACTTTCGTAGACCAGCAATTCGCCTAACGAAACCTCCGCGCTCGCGCTTTTCGCTTCCCACTCGCCAGCTGAATTGAGCATCTCCGTCACCGGCCGCCGCACGAAGCGCGCGCGTTCCGCGTCCACTGAAAGCCCGCAGGGGCGCGGTCCGGTCGCGAGGGAGTGTTCTGCTCCGAGTGGAATCTTCTGCATGCTGAAAAGCGATTGGCTCAACTCGACGGCGGCGGCGAATGGCTGCTCCCCGCAGTCCGCGGCTCCGCGCATGACGCTCACCAGGCTGGGCCAGTCGACCTGTGTCGCGCGCTTGAGCTGGCGGGGGCGCGCATCGCCGAGCCGCGGAATATCCGGGACGATGAGGACGTAGCCGGTCTCATCGAGCCCTCGCCGGCCGGCGCGGCCAAACATTTGCAAGAGCTCATCCGGCTGGACCTGCCGCTCGAAGTTTCCGGCTTTGTAGGTCGTGCCGGTGATAAGGACTGAGCGCATGGAAAAGTTGATGCCGGCCGCAAGTCCCATCGTCGCGACGACGACATTAAGCTGTCCGGCTTTCGCCAGCGGCTCGATCAGCCCGGCTCGCACCGCGTAGCTCAATCCACTGTGATGGTAGGCGACGCGGTTCCGCAGCAGCTTCGAGAGCCGTTTCCCGGCGAGCGCTTCCTGGGCCGCGGAAAGCGGCAACGGATCGCGAATCACCATCGCTGAGGCCATGGCCTGCGCCAGTTCTTCGCTGGCATGGCGGCGAGGTGCAAAGACGAGAACAGGCGCGAGATCCGCGCGCAAAGCACGGCCGATCATGCGCGGCCAGAAAGCGGAAGAACGAAAGCCGGACGCGATATTCTTCGTCTGCACGAACTGCGAATCGGAAAGATTCCGCAGATCCACTTGTTCCAACGGAACAGGGCGTTCCTGATGCGAGATCAGGACCGCGTCGCGTCCGATGCGCTGCAGCCACGCCACGATATCCTGCGGGTTGCCGACACTTCCGCTCAACAGGAGCAACTGCGTGCGGGCCGGCGCGAGGGCGAGCGCGAGCTCATAGTGCACCCCGCGCACCGTGTCGCCGATCATCTGGTATTCATCAACCACCAGAAGCCTGGGACCTTCGCGACGGAGAAAACGCGCGCGCTGCGTCTCGAGCGTCGCGACCAGGACCTTCGCGTTGAGATTGAGCGCAAGATCTCCGGTCGCGATCCCCACGTCCCAGCCTCGGGCCCGCCATTCTGCGAGCTTGTCATTCGCGAGCGCGCGGGTCGGCACGGTGAAGATCGCCTGTCCCTTCAAAGTCGGGTAAAGCAGCTCGAAAATATACGTCTTCCCCGAGCCCGTCGGAGCCTGCACGACTACGTCCCGGCCCTCGCGAAGGGCGCGCACCGCCTCCTGCTGCCAGTGGTCGGGAACGACCAGATTGATCTCGAGACCGGCCGCCATGCGGCAAGGTTGCGGTGAACCAGAGGCCCTTCAACAAACAACGGAAGCCGCGGAATTATGGTGCTGACGTTCCAATTTCCGGTCCCGGGCCGATCTCGAAGTCCTGCAACGCAACGTGGAGACAGGGGCAGCGACTACGGGACGCGATTGAGCGGATTCGGGGGGCGAAGGCGACGCCACCGCTCGCCCCGGCAACTTCCTAGATTTTCGGAAGGCGCACGAAAATTCCGGCGCTTTTTTTGGCGGGCGCATTACCGTGACCAGCG
>JACCXA010000172.1 GCA_013697365.1 Chthoniobacterales bacterium | reverse complement strand
GTTCTGCACTGTCTCGAGCTCCATTCCGTAGGCGCGCTTCAGTTCCATGACGATGTTTTCGCGATTGTCGTTGTCCATGGCGCTTAGTGATCGTGCGAAGGCGCAGGGCCGTCAATTGGGGATGGTGGGCTTTGGCTGGCAGAGGCACGAACTGGTGATCTTTAGGTCTGCTTTCGCCCAGATTTTTTCGAAGCGCGCTTTCGTGGCGGCGATCTCTTCTTTGCTCTTTTCCTGCGCTTGCAGGCTCTCGGCGAGCCCGAGGAGCGACCAGCCGTTGTCCGGCAAGCGCTTGAGATCGTCGCGGTAAACCTGTTCCGCTTCAGCGAAACGGCCCAGGCGCATGAGGGTCGCGCCAAGCGAGTGCCGCACCGGGATCAGCCAGCCGGGGGGTTCATCATACTTAAATGCATCCTCGGCCTTCACCGCCGCAGCCAACTTCGCGAGTCCTTCCTCCCGCTTCTCTTCCCGGACCAGGATTTCGCCCTCCAGCATTTCGCCCGCGACGGCCAGGATCAACTCGGCGGGGTTGTTGCCCAGGAAGGTTTCTTTCGGCACCAACTTTACCAGCCCGGCGAATTTCAGTTGCTCCGCGCGCGCCTTTGGAACGTCGCCTTTCGCATTAAAAGCAAAGGCGCGCGCCGCGTGGTGAAACGCGCGCGTGAACGGCGCGTAGTCCGGATAGGTATACGGCTCGGCGAGGACTTCATCCCACCGCCCGAAACGCACCAGCACCTCGAGCGGCATGGCCAGAAATCCTTCCACCATCAGCGCATTCTCCCGCAGAAAATCCTTCGGTAACTCCGTGGTCATGGCGCGGATGTGTTTCATCGCAAGCTTGCGCTGTCCGGTCATCATCGCGGCGTAGGCGAGCATGTGGCGGTTGTGCGCCGCGTAGACCGGCACGAGCCCATGCGGTCGGCCGACGATTTTCTTGTAACCGCGATCTGCTTCCACCGCCCTGGCATTAGTCGAGATCGCCTGGTGCCAGCGGCCGCGGCGGATATCGATATGCGACGGCATGTGAACGTTGTGCGCCAGGCCCGGCTGCAAGGCGCGCAATCGTTCCGCCGCAAGGTCGGCGCGCTCGGGATTCGGCGAAGCCTCCACGGCATGGATGTAGAGATGGTTCGCGAAAGGATGCTTCGGGTTGAGCTTGAGGACCGCGTCGAGCGTGGCCAGGATTTCGTCCGTTCCGGGTTGTGCTTCGCCTGCGAGCGTCCATTGGTCCCAGGGACGAAGGTCCATCAGCGCTTCCGCGAAAAATGCGCCGACGTCGGCGTCCCCCGGATGCGCTTTCCAGACTTCTCGCATCGCGTCAGCATAGGCGCGGTCGAGCGGCGTGCGGTCTTCCGGTTGCGGGTTCGCGTAACGCTGGCCGACCGCGGCGATCAACGCTTGCTCGACCGGCTTCGCATTCGCCGCATACTTCTGCGCCATGCCCAGTTCCTTCCAGGCCAGCTCGGCGGCCGGAGGCGGAACAAGCGGGAAATTGATGTGTGGACCGCTCGCAAGTGCGACGCCCCAATGAGCCATCGCGCATTCCGGATCGAGCCGCGCTGCTTCCTGAAAGGAACGGATTGCAGCGGCGTGATTGAAACCATGCACGAAGGCGACGCCCTGGTCGAAATAGCGCTGCGCTTTCGGTGACTTGGTGGTGATTTTGCGACTGTAGGAGCCGAGGCCATCGAACAGCGGTTCTGCCCCCGCAGCCTCCGAGGCGCTGCCGGCGAAGAGGCTGAGAACAAGAATCCGGGCGAGATGGATCGTCTTCATGGGAGAGGCCGAGTTTAAGAAGTTGAAAGGCGCAGGTTCAAGCCGAAAACGGCCTGTGACGAACGCGATCCATTATTTGCGGGCTGGGAGATCTGGCTTCCGGATGCAAACGTGCAGCACATTCCCGCCTTGACGCGCGGCGCGTCTTTCGCTGCGATGGGTTACCCCCTATGAAAAAACATCTCCTTCTTTCGGCTGTCGTCGCGACCGCCTTCGCAGCGATCTCCCAAGTAAAAGCCGAGCTCCTCATCGGCCTGACAGTACAAAACACTCTGATCTCCTTCGATAGCTCCACGCCTGGCACCATCTCATCCTCGGTCCCGATTTTTGGTGTCGTTGCCGGTGAAACCATTTTCGGGATCGACCGACGGCCGGTCGCCGGTCCAAACAACGGAGTGCTTTACGGCTTCGGTGTGAATACCACCACTGGGCAGGGTCGAATCTACACTCTCGACGCGGGCACCGGCATCGCGGTCCCGGTCGCGCTTCTGTTCGCTGATCCCGCGGATACCATCCCCCCATTCCCTTTCACCACGGTGAGCGGGACGGCATTTGGTGTCGACTTCAACCCAGTGGTCGACCGGCTGCGGGTGGTCAGCAATACGGGTCAAAATCTGCGCATCAACGTTGGCAACGGTCTGGTGCAACTTGACGTGCCCCTCGCCTACGAGGCGGGCGATATAAATTTCGGGGACCTGCCTAACGTCACGAGCGTGGCTTACTCCAATAACTTCGCCGGGGCCGCCTCGACTGTTCTGCGTGGCGTCGACTCGGGGCAGAGCCCGGACAGTTTGGATGTAATTACAAATCCAAATGGAGGTACGCTGATGACGTCACTCAATTTGCCTTTCAATGGCAATGACTTGTCCGGTTACGATATTTCAGGTCTGACCGGGACCCCCTACTTCTCGGTCAATTCTGGGGCCGGCGGGCCTTCGCAGCTTTTCGCCGCTGGTCCCGGCGGTATTACTCTTACGGGTTTCATCGGGGGCAGCGTCGCGCTGCGCGGCCTCGCCGCCCCGGTGGGGGCCCCTCTCACGGTTCCGGAAGCCGGCGGCACTCTTGCGTCGCTTCTAATCGGAGTCCTCGGGCTTGGCTTCCTGGGACGCCCGATGCGCTCTTTCCGGGTCGGCCGCGGCTAGCCTAGCCTGCCGGGTCGATTTGGGCGAACGACTTGGAACGCACTTTCC
>JACCXA010000165.1 GCA_013697365.1 Chthoniobacterales bacterium | reverse complement strand
GCTGCGAGTAAATCGATCCGGCCGACCAGGCAAAGGAAGCGAAAAGAAGAAGAAGCATACCGGCGGTCGCATGGGCGTGTTCGCTCGAAGCTAGATTGAGAGAAGGTGCGAGCAGGATCCCGACGCCGCCAAGCCCGCCGGCAAGGCCCAACCAGACGATTGGGGTGGGGCGAGGCGCCGAGCCGCTCAGCCAACCGAGAAGCGCGATGTAAATCGGCACGGTTGCGATGATCACCGCCGCCAAACCACTGGCCACGTATTGCACTGCGATGGCGACACCTCCGTTTCCAGCGAGCAAAAGGCAGGCGCCGACGATGGCAGCCGTCCGCCAATCCGCCCAGCCCGAGGGTCGGGCCCCCTGCCACCGGGCGAAACCGTACATGAGCAGACCGGCGACCAGATAACGCGATCCCGCCATAAGCAGCGGCGGGATGGACTCGACAGCGAAAAGCATTCCGAGGTAAGTCGAACCCCAGACGATATAAATCGCCGCAAAAGCACCGAACAGAGCCAGTCTGGACGGCGGCTTCATCGACGATAACGGGCGCAGCTCACGCGGTCACCCGCGCTCAAATTTCTATTCGGACAAGGAAAAGAGGCGGCTTGAAAGCGCGCCTCTCCCGTTCTTTCGCCTGCGTGAATTACGTCTTCTTGCCGAAGATCATCCGGTAGATCAGGAGCAGGACCATCGCGCCCACGACCGAGAAGATGAAGCCAGCAGGTTGCCCTTGCCGATACCAGCCCATGGCCTGACCGAGGAAACCCGCGAGGAAGGCGCCCGCGATACCGAGCAGGATCGTAATGATGCAACCACCCGGATCACGACCGGGCATAAGGAATTTGGCGACGACGCCAATGACGGCGCCGATGATGAGGGTCCAGAGAAGTGCTTGCATGAGTGGGAAGGGATTTGGGGTTTAATGAACTCGAAGTCTTAATCGCTCAGCGAGGGCATGTTGGCCGCGTCGATTACAATTGGATCACCTGCGCTGCTTTAATGTCTTCGCTCCCGCGGATCGTGGCGAGCAGTTCGTCGTCCAGGACGGTATCAAGGTTCAAGACCGTCAACGCTGTTCCGCCAGCTTCATTTCGACTCAGGGACATGGTGGCGATGTTCACTCCGTGATCACCGAGGAGCGTCCCGATGCGGCCAACAATACCGGGGCGATCGGTGTTCTCGAGAACCAGAACGACACCCTGTGGCCTTGCCTCGACCGGCCGGCCATTCACGCTCACAATTCGCGGCGTAACTCCGAAAAACGCCCCCGCGACGGAGGCGCTCTCCCCTTCCGCGGAAACAGAAAGCTCGAGCAGGTCTGTGTAATCACCCATCGCGCTCAAGCGGGTCTCGGTAATCTTTACGCCAAGACTCTCCGCGTAGGCCGGCGCGTTTACTTCGTTCACTTCAATGCCGCCAGCCTTCTGCAAAAACCCTTTCAGGACCGAGCGAGTGATCGCGGCCGTGTCGACCTCGTTCACCTTGCCGCTGTAGTTGATGTTCAAATGTTCGACGCGATTCGGGCCCAGCTGGGAGAGGAACCGGCCCAGCTTTTCGCCGAAGAGAAGATGCGGGCCGATGATGGCGAGGGTCTTCGCGTCGAGGTTGGGCATGTTGACCGCGTTGCTGATCGTTCCATCAAGCAAGGCGGAGCGAATTGACTGCGCGATTTCAATCCCGACGCTTTCCTGCGCTTCGGCGGTGGAAGCGCCCAGGTGTGGCGTCAGGACAAGGTTCGGCACATCGCGCAGCGGAGAGTCGAGCGGCAGCGGTTCATTCTCAAAAACATCGAGCGCCGCGCCTGCGACCTGGCCGCTGCGCAAGGCGTCGCCCAGGGCGGCTTCGTCGATCAGCCCGCCGCGCGCGCAATTGATGATGCGCACGCCGCGTTTTGTTTGCGCGAGGCGTTCGGCATTCAGAAGATGATGCGTCTCGGGCGTGAGCGGAGTATGCAGCGTGATAAAATCGGCTTGCGCGAGCAGGTCCGCCAGACTCTCGATCAACTCGACCTGTAACGTCCGGGCGCGCGCCGCGGCAAGATACGGATCAAAGGCCAGGACACGCATGCCGAAGGCGATAGCGCGGCGGCTCAGCTCGCTGCCGATGCGGCCCATGCCGATGATGCCTAACGACTTGTTGTAGAGTTCGACCCCTTGGAATTCCTTCCGGATCCACTTCCCGCTTCGGACCATCGCGTCGGCTTGCGGCAATCTGCGCGCAACGCAGAGAAGGAGGGAGAAGGCATGTTCTGCGGTCGAGACGGTGTTGCCGCCAGGCGCGTTCATCACGATCACGCCGCGTCGGGTCGCGGTTTCGACGTCCACATTATCCACCCCCACGCCCGCGCGGCCGACGACTCGCAGCCTGGTGCCCGCCTGCAACACAGCCGCCGTAACTTTTGTTTCACTCCGGACGACGAGTCCGCTGAAATCGGGGATGAGCTTGATGAGCTCGGCTTCGGGGAGACCAAGCTTGACGAGCACTTCGACGGCGCCACCGGCAGACAATTCTTCTACGCCTCGGGTTGAGATGGGGTCTGCGATCAAAATCTTCGGGACAGACATGGGGAGAGAGCTTTAGACGGCCGGGGGCGCGGGTGCAAGATGGAGGGGCCCGCGCTCTTGTCGTTAACCGAAGATGACCAGCCGGATGTCTTCAGGTAATTGCGCCGCCACGTTCGTGACAACGCTCCCGCGCAAGAGATGCGTGAGAGCGGAACGTTGGGAGGCGCCGATCATCAGGTAATCAACACCGATCGTGGCGGAAAGGTCCAGGATGGTGGCGGCGGCATCCTCACTCACAGCAAAGACTGGCAGGACGGAGACACCGCGTTCTTCCCCTTGTGCCATTACGAGCGACATAATCGCATTGGCTTCCGGATCGTCTTTCCACTTCGTCTTCCCCAGGCCAGGCGTAGGCCCGGTCCCGTAATAGACCGCGATTTCCTTGACGTAGAGGACGTAGAGCGTGGCTTTGCGCAGTTGCGCTTCATCCAGTGCAAAACCGAGCACCGGCGTGAGCCCGCGCGCCGCAACCATGATCTTTTGTCCTTCTTCCATCCGCGGGTCCAGCGTGGCGAGAAGGTCCGGCGTTACCATTGCCGCCACGCCACGTGTGACGGTGAGCGTTTTTAAGCCAGACAGCTTATGCGAATAGGCGCGCAAGCCGTAGCCGACACCGAGCACGCACATGGCAAAGAAGAGCGCTTCGGGTTCGGTCTTCGCGATCGTCATCTCGACCGCAGCGAGAAGGAGAAACGTCAGCCCCATGATGATCCGCTCATGCCAGCGGAGAGCGAGACGTTTGTTGAAGGTGCAGGCGCCGAGATTGACCGCGATCGCCCCGACCACGCCGATCGCATAAAGACCGGCCAGGCCTTCGAATTGTTTGGTCACAGCCAGAATCAGAATAGGAATCCCGACCGCGACAAAGAGGGGGATTTGCGGGACGCCGTAGCGATTCAAGTGCACCAATTGGCGCGGCATCTCGCCGTCCTGCGCCATCATGTAGATCACCCCGATGAGCGCGACGACGGCAGTGTTAACGGCACTGAAGAGAAGGAGTGCGAAGACCGTGCCGACGATGAACCCGAAGATCTGACCCGGTGCTGGGCCCAGAGCCAAAGCGCCGTAATGTTCTGCGAGGAAGCGGAGCATGTCCTCTTTGTGCGCGGTCAGTTCGGCGGAGAATTCCTTTGGCAACGAAAGCATCGCCCACCCAAGCAGTGCTGTGCCGAGCACAACCTCGATCGCCACCGGGATAATGGCTTTGTTGGCGGTGCGGGTGACTCGCGGCGCATCCACGGACGAGCCGGCATCCGCTTTCATCACCCCGGTGATGTTGGCGACTGCTTCGACGCCGCTGAGCGCGAGAATGACGCCAACGAATGCTACCCAAGTGTGCCCGAGATCCGCGCTGCGCGGCTCAAGATGAACGAGGGTGAGATGTGGGGCGCTGAAGCCGATGATCGCGAGGACCACCAAAATGGCGGGGAGCGCGAGCCAGAGCGAAACGCTCCCGCTGTGTTTTGGTCCAAAGAAATTGATCAGGCCCACGATGAGGATGAGCACCATGGTGGCGACCTGTGCGTAGCGGGGGGAGATGCCGAGATAACTAACCGCGGCCCACCCGCTGAGCGCGGCCGTCACCATGAAATTCGCCACGAGCAAAAGCGCGCCGGTGGAAGCAAGAAAACGGCTCTGCTGCCGGGCCGCCGAGTAGACGCCACCGCCATCGGGGAAATGTTTGCAAACGATGGTGTAGTTGTAGGCGACGACAGCCGTGAGCGCGCAGACCGCCAGGATAATGGGGAAAGAGGAGAAGCCCGCCGCGATGAAAGCGAGGCCAATGACGTACGCTTTGCTGGTTCCCCAATCGCCGTAGAGGAGAGCCGCGGCGCGCTTCCAATCAACGTTGCGCGGCCGGTGCAGGCCGGGCTTAAGAAGGGGGATGGCCATGGGAAGACTCCGCGCGATCAGCCGCGCAGGGAGGTGAGGATGGCCACATGCACCGCGAGCTGCAACTGCCAGGCACGTGGAGGGTGGAGCTCCAAAGTAAAATTAGACGGCGATCGGCACCACATAAGGATCGAAAAATGAAGTGGCGATGTTCACCGCGATTGTCGGCTCGGAGGACAAGACCAGATATTTGATGGAGATGACGAGGATCAATGACGAAAGGATGAGTGAGACAACGCCGAGCACGTTGATCGAATTCGGCGCGACCGCGTGCGGGCCGTAAAAGCATCCCCGCATCGAGTAAAGCGGGCTGGTGCTGATATGGCCGAAGACGATTCCGAGACTTGCCAAAGAGAGGACCAGCAAGCGCCGTTTGCTCTGCATCTTCGCCGCGTGCCGCCTCCCCGAATTGTCCCCCGGCGCAATGATTGGGGCTTCGTCACTCCGCTCGCGCTTCGCCATTATCTTGATGAAAAGCTCGCTGCCGCACGGACCATCGAAAAATCAAAACATCGCGAACGCCGAGGCATCCAAGGAGAGGAGAGCTTGTTACTCTATTTCATCGCCCTGTCAGCAAATAGTTCACCGAGAGCGGCGTAATCTCGACAACGAAAACTGGCGCCGGACGTCTCTTTATGAAGGAGAAGCGCATTCTAATTGTAGAGGCGCACGACCGCGTCGGCTTCTTTCTTCACCCGTTTCGCTAACTCGAGCGGCTGAAGCACCCGCACGTGGCTGCCCCAGCTCAAGATCCAGCGCTCGATCTCCTCGAGTCCGGCGAGCTCCAGTTGAAGCGTCATCGAGCCGTCTTTCGCGGCCTTGATGCGCTGTGAGTCGTGCCAGGTGCGTTCGCTCACGAGCCGCGCCGCGAACTGATCAAACTTCAGCCGGATGCGGTGGCGTTCCTTACCCGAGAAGACCCCAAAGCTGCCGCTGAGAACTTCCTCGATCGAAAAGTCCCCCGGACGTTCGAACCGCGCGGTCGTGGCCCGAGCTTTTCGCATCCGCGGCAGCGCGAAGGTGCGGAGTTGTCCTCGCCTTAAATCTTCGCCGAAAAGGTACCACTGGTTTTCCAGTGACGCGATGTGATATGGGCGCACGCGCCGGGCTTCGTACCGGCTGCTTCTCAGCGTCCGGTATTCAAACTCGATCTCGACCGACTGCAGCACCGCCTGGCTCACGGTTTCAAATAGTTCCAGATCGGCCACGCTCGCCCCGGCGCTGTGAAACGAAATCGCCTCCTCCATCTCGCTCCAGGAAAATGAAACCCGCTCCTTCAATCCGTCGGTCAGTTTGCGGAACGCAGAACGCAGGGGTCGCTCGAACGGCGTGCCCTGGTATTGCGCCAGCGCCTTCTGCGCGACGAAGAGCGCTGCGATCTCACCCGCTGAAACTTCGATGCTCGGGAAGCTCGTCACTTCCTGCGTGTAATGAAAACCGAAGCGCAGCGGATCGTATTCAACCGGGAGCCCGAGCCGGTCGCGCATGAAGTCGATGTCACGCTGGATGGTTTTGGAAGAGACTTCAATTTGCTCCGCGATCTTCCGGCAATTCGGAAACTCGCCCGCTTTGATTTGGGCGTGGATGCGCATCATTCGCTCAAGCGGCGGGCGGGACGAGCCCTTTGTCTTTCGAGGCGGGGTAGGCGCATTCCTGGCGGGCACGACCCATCTGAACCGGCGGCGAGGCAGCAGGGCAAGAGAAGAATTTTTGCAGAAAATTTTAGGGCTGAGACAGCCTGTGTCCCACCCTGCGGTTCATGATGGCGGGCATGAAATATCGCTCCTATCGCCACCGCCGCAGCACGTTGCTTCCCGTTCCCTACTCCGTCCGCCCAGATCGTCTCGAGCGCGGAATCAGGATGCTGCGCGCGCTTCGTCTTTCGCTCGGCGCTCCGCAACTGGCCGCCGCTCGACCGCAGCAGTGCGAATTCGAATTCTGTATGAGAAAAGCCGGCTGACCCTCCGAGCCTAAGACGCGGCTTTTGGAGGGGGGCGGGTTCGCAGTGATGCCCGAGTAAGAGAACCCTTGCCGTCGTTTCTGATGAGACTACGCTGCAGCTGCTGGAACTTTGTCGTCGTGCTTCCGGCTTACCGCATGAACGTCACCGGCTCCATTGACGCCATTCTCAATCAGAAGAAGGGCGAAGTTTGGTCCATTGCACCGGACGCCACGGTTTACGACGCGATCGCGATGATGGCGGAGAAAAACATCGGCGCGCTCGTCGTCACGCAGGGGAAGCAATTGGTCGGGATTCTCTCGGAACGTGACTACACCCGGAAGGTCATGCTCCGCGGCAAACGCTCGCGTGAGACGGTGGTGCGCGAGATCATGTCGACCCAGCTGACCACCGTAGATCCGAAAGAAAGTGTGGATGACTGCCTCCGTTTCATGACCGAGAAGCGGGTTCGTCATCTGCCGGTGGTGGAAGATGGCAAGCTCTGCGGTGTGATCTCGATCGGCGATCTCGTGAAGCACGTCATCTCTGTGCAGAGCGCCACGCTCGACCACCTGGAGCGTTACATCTCCGGCGGCTACACGAACTGAGCGCGGTCGCGTAAGTCGCGTGCGCGTGGGTGGGCCGGGGAGTACGGGCTGTCAGCCCGTCTGGCGCTGAGTGCTACTCACCGCGAACTTACGAGCGTGCTGAGGCGCGCGAGTGGAGCAGTTCCAAAGTTTGTTCGGCGAGACTCGCCGAACCAACGGGCAGACTGCCCGTGCTCCCCAGAGGGGATCTTTCACAACGCCCACACCGTTTTCCCGGCGACGATTGTCCGCACGGCGCGGCCCTTCAGCTTCCATCCGTCGAACGGCGTGTTGCAGGAAAGGCTTTTTGATTCCCCAACGCGGTAGGTCCACTCCAGATCCGGGTCGATCAGCGTCACGTCGGCCGATGCTCCCGGAGAAAGCGTACCTGCTTGCAGCTGCAGGAGGCGCGCCGGATTGACGGTGAACATCTCGATGAGACGTGGCAGCTCGATCGTTTTCGTCTTGTGCACCAGCAGGTCCAGGAACAGACCCAGCTCCGTTTCCAAACCCAGAATGCCGAACGGCGCCTGATCGAACTCCACCTCCTTCTCGAACTTCGCGTGCGGCGCGTGATCGCTCGCCAGGACATCAAGCGTGCCATCTGCAATCCCAGCGAGGAGCGCCGAGACGTGAGACGCGGTGCGCAGCGGCGGATTCATTTTATAGTTGGTATCAAAGTTCTGAACCGATTCATCAGTCAGCGCGAGGTGATGTGGGCAAACCTCGCCGCTGATTTTCACTCCCCGGGCCCGCGCTTCGCGCAGCAACCGCACGCTCCCCGCTGTACTAACGTGCTGGCAGTGGATTTGATGATCGCAAAGCTCCGCGAGCAGGATGTTGCGCGCGACGATTGCTTCTTCGCCGGCCGCGGGCCAGCCCGGCAACCCCAGCAGCGTGCTCCAATAGCCCTCATGCACGAGGCCGTTGCCGACGAGATTGTAGTCCTGGCAGTGATCGAGCACCGGCACGCCGACCATGCGCGCATACTCGACCGCACGACGCATCAGCTCGTTATTTTGCACGCAGTGCCCATCGTCCGTGAGCGCGACGACACCGCTTTGCACAAGCGAGCCAATCGGAGCCAGCTCTTCGCCCTCGAGATTTTTCGAGATAGCTCCGGTCGGTAAAACGTTGACGCACGCCCCCTCCGCAGCCCGATCTTTGATCCACGCAATCGTGCTCGGGCTGTCGGCGACGGGCAACGTGTTCGGCATGCCGACAATCGTGGTGAACCCGCCGGCGGCGGCGGCGCGAGCGCCGGATTCGATGGTTTCCTTCCAACCGAAACCGGGCTCCCGCAGATGGACATGGATGTCGATCAGTCCCGGCGCGACGACCAGACCGGTCGCGTCGATGACCTGATCCTCAGCTTCAGGAGCCTTCGAGCCAATCACGCCGTCGGCAATTATCAGATCGCCGATTTCATCCCGGCGGTTGGCTGGATCGATGATGCGGCCGTTGCGGATGATCGTTTTCATCGCGCTGAGATTCCTCCGCAGAGATAAAGGACAGCCATGCGGATGGCGAGCCCGTTGGTGACCTGATCGAGGATGACGCTTTGCACGCCATCGGCCAGATCGCTGTCGATTTCCACACCGCGATTGATGGGGCCGGGATGCATGATGAGGCAATCCGGCCGCAAGAGCTTGGCCCGAGCTTTCGTTAGGCCAAAAAGCCGGATGTATTCACCAATGCTCGGAAAATATTCCTTCCTCTGTCGCTCGTGCTGGATGCGCAGCAGATTGACCACATCAACCGTCGGTAAAACTTCATCCAGGCGATGCGAGACGCTCACGCCGAGTTGCTCGAAGGCTCTTGGCACAAGCGTGCTCGGTCCCACCAGGGTGACGCGAGCGCCGAGCTTGAGGAGGGCGAAAATGTTCGAGCGGGCCACGCGGCTGAAGAGGATGTCGCCCACGATCGCAACGTGCAGTCCAGCGATCGCACCGCGCCGCGCGCGGATCGTGTAGAGGTCGAGCAGGGCCTGCGTCGGATGCTCATGAGCGCCGTCGCCGGCGTTGATGATGCTGGCGCGCACGCGCTCAGCGAGAAACTGCGCCGCCCCGGCCGAGCTATGCCGCAGCACGATAATATCAGCATGATTTGCCTCCAGAATTTTCGCGGTGTCCTTGAGTGTTTCACCTTTCGTCAGGCTGGACGTGGCCGCCGAGATGTTGATCACGTCCGCGCTCAAGCGCGTGGCTGCGAGCTCGAACGAAGTGCGCGTGCGGGTACTGGGCTCGACGAAAAAATTGACCAGCGTCTTGCCGCGCAACGCGGGAACCTTCTTCACGTCGCGAGTGCCGACTTGTTTAAAGGCGTCGGCGGTATCGAGAATGAAGGTGATTTCCTCCGCGGAAAGCTCGCGAATGCCGAGCAAGTCTTTGCGATTCCAGCGCACGTCCGCGGTCATGGATTTAGATTTTTGGCCACCGATGGACCCGGATGAAACACGGATTCGGAAAGTAGGAAAGGGTTCCAGAACCGCACGTGACGACCGGAACGAAGCGCTCATTCTCTTCGTGTCGATCCGGGTCTCGATTCATTCCTTGATCAGCCAGACCGCGTCCGGTTCGCGATCCACGTTCTCGAGCCGCAGGCGGACGCGCTCGCCCGGCGCGGTCGGCAGATTTTTGCCAACGTAATC